>CANILH010000012.1 GCA_947468665.1 Oligoflexales bacterium
AAAAAGGTGCCGTTTCCTCCTTGGACCGAGCGTGGGGTGCTTTTAATCCGCCAGCAGTTTCGGGGTGTTCGGCCCATACTATGGACAGATGCCTAATTGAAATTCTTCCGCGAGCTTTAACACCATTGTTAGCGTTGCCAGCGCCGTTCCGCAGCCCGAGGTTGGAACTACGACTGTGGCGCTCGATTGCAAGCTGAATAAGGCTATCGACAGGTTGCACATTTCGAAGCATCTCATGTGTGCGAGCTCCTAGCATTCGCTCGGGAAGACGGAGTGGTCGTTCGGCACGATGTATTCAATAAGTGCCAATCACAACCAAGATGGTAATTGGACTAACGGCAGATTTTCTAATACCGTAGACGTCTCTTTGGTACCATCAAATATGAGCACAAATACGATGAAAACCGTCGTCGTTGTCGAAGGTAGAGCCTGTTATTTGGGCGTCACCTTCGACATGAAGGTAGCGACTAATTTGAGTGCAAGATTCGCGGTCGGCGTAGTTGGTTCGCTTGAGAGTCTTGCGGGCGTGGAGCATGACTCGGCGCAATTGGCGATTTGAATCCGTTGATCGTGCCCGCCAACCTTAGTGGGATTCGTCAACGAGGCGCTCTCGTGACGAGCTTTTTCGTCGTCGTTACATGCGACACGAATGTAGCGACCTGTATTTGGCCACTACGCGTTCCCGAGAAACGTCAAAACGTCCCGGGGGTGATCAGCCCGGTCGCTGGGATACTCGGCAGTTTGAACTGGATTAAACCCCCAACTGCACCAGATTGCCCGGCAGCCCATAGCCTTCGCCGCAAGAATATCCTGATGACCGTCGCCCACCATAACCAATGGATGGTTGTCGGGAAATTTTGAGTTCTTGAGCGCGAGCAATAGCGGATCGGCCGCAGGTTTGGAACGCGTCGCGGAGTCTCCTCCGAGCCACGTCGTGAAATACTTTTGCCACTGAAAATGCCGGACGATCTCATCGACGAGACTGGCCGGCTTATTGCTCACGATAGCCATAGGAATACGATCAGCGGCGAGAGTGTCCAGCATATCGAGGATACCGTCATAGGGCTTTGTCTGGCCAGTCGCATTCGCGGCGTAATGCCTCAGGAATACCGTTCTGGCTTCCGCGAATCTTGAATCTGACTCTGGATATGTCACACGACTGACAAAAAGATTAACGCCATCACCAACCGCCCGGACAACCTCCTCCACGGATAGCTCCGGCAAGCCAATCTCCAGGCGCGCGTTGTTGGCGGCGCGCGCGATATCGTGACGGGTGTCGAGCAACGTCCCGTCCATATCAAATAAAATTAATGGTGACTGAGTCTTACTTGCCAAATCTTTTTACCGACTCAACCATGGTTCGGAGCCCGTACCCGCAGCCGCCGCTTGACGGGAACCCCGTCGCCTTGCAGTTCCAGCCGGTGCCCGCGATATCAAGGTGAGCCCATTTAGCGTTTCCAACGAATTCTTTAATGAACATCGCGCCCATGATGGTTCCGGCTTTGACCGAGCCCTTAGCGATGTTGTTAAGATCCGCCGTCTGTCCTTTGGTCTCTGCCTCTAGTTCTGGCCACATCGGAAGCTGCCAGAATGGCTCGCCGATTTCTTTACTTGCCTTCAGGATATGCTCCGCGGTGGCGTCGTCGTTTGACATCAGACCAGCGCCAACAGTACCGAGAGCGATGAGTACCGCACCGGTGAGTGTGGCGACATCTATCATCATCTCGGGTTTGAATGTGACGTTCGCGTAGTGAACAAGATCCGCCAACACAAGGCGACCTTCCGCGTCGGTGTTTTGCACTTCAATTGTCTTGCCGTTCATTGCCACGACAACGTCACCAGGTTTGGTTGCCTGCGAGCTGACGAGGTTCTCGGTGGCGCCGATGATGCAGATAGTCTTAACGGGTGGTTTCACCTGGCTAAAATAAAGCGCGGACCCAAGAACAGCGGCACCGCCAGACATGTCGTACTTCATTTCCTCCATGCCAGCACTTGGCTTGATTGAAACGCCGCCGGCATCAAAGGTCAGACCTTTGCCGATTAGAGCGACTGACCTGGAGTTATCGACGCCGTCTATTTCCATGACAATCATGCGCGGCTCAACAGCGGATCCCGAGTTAACACTCAGAAAAGATCCCATGCCAAGAGTCGTGAGCGATGCCTTATCGTGAATGGTGACTTTAACGCCGTTTTCTTTGCAGACGTCCTCAGCGATATCCGCGAAACGAACCGGATCAAACCAGTTGGCGGGAGCGTCTTGCATGAAGCGGGTCAACGCGGTCGCGCGGATCATGGATCTCAGGTGTTTCTCGGACTCCGCGTCGATCTTGCCACCAAGGAAGCTGAAGTGCTGCGGCAGAGTTGCTTTACCGGTGTCCTTCTTATTGCCTTTGAAGGATCCCAGCGCGTAGAGGCCCTGGGCGATCCCGTCAAACATGGATTTGGTACAGATGCCGTCGGCTTTGCAAAGCACGATCCTGGATGTTTTGAGTAACTTCAGCGCCGCGGCGGCGTCAAGACCCAGGGCTCGGCTTTTTTGAGGTTTTGTTGTTTTAACTTTCGTAGGAGCGACAAGAACATACGGGGTACCATCCACAACAGTTACGTGGCTTCCGGAACCTTTCCAGCCCGCTGCGG
The DNA here is from genome assembly GCA_947468665.1 of Oligoflexales bacterium. Taxonomy (GTDB): domain Bacteria; phylum Bdellovibrionota_B; class Oligoflexia; order Oligoflexales; family RGVZ01; genus CAMDKS01. Next base: position 2,638 of record CANILH010000012.1, read on the forward strand.
CGACGGCAGCGGTGATTTTTTTCTGGAGATCGGCGGAAAGCGCGGTCGCGTTAAGATTGACGGTCTCGTCTCCTTCTTTCGAGTCGGCGAGAGCGACAACATGTGTCGCGCCCTGAACAGCATCCGTCACCATGTCGAGTTTAACTTTAGCGGCCCACTCGTAGGTTTCTGGTAAAAGTGCTTTCCATGGTTCTTTATTGAATCCTGTTTTCATATCGTCTGCGCTCCCTAGATTTAGTCTGCTGCTGAGGCGTTGAGAATCCTGCTTTTCATGGCGATAATTTATGCACGAAATGGTCGCCAATCAAGGTAAATCAGCGGATGAGCTAAGTTTCCAATGAGCAATTGACAAGACGCTATCAAGGGTTAGATTAATGATTATAATTTCTTAAACAACGGCGCACCAATAGGCACGTCGAAGACCCCAGTCAGGAGCGCCCTTATGACCACTATCAGCTTTGTCCACTCCCGTGAAATCCTTGACAGCCGCGGAAATCCTACCGTTGAAGTAGAAGTTGGCACTGACAGCGGTTACTTTGGACGCGCCGCGGTTCCCTCGGGTGCCTCTACCGGCGAATATGAGGCCTGCGAGCTCCGCGACGGCGATAAAGCCCGATATTTAGGCAAAGGCACACTTAAGGCGGTTCGCAATGTACGCGAAATGATCACGCCGCGTCTTCTTGGCATGGATATTCACGATCAGGCCGCGATCGATCAGATGATGATCGAGCTTGACGGCACCGAGAACAAATCCAACCTCGGCGCCAACGCCATTTTGGGCGTCTCCCTTGCCTGCGCGAAAGCAGGAGCTGAGGCTGCGGCTCTTCCACTGTACCGCTATATTGGCGGAACAAGAGCCATCACCCTGCCTGTACCGCTTATGAATATCATCAACGGTGGCGCTCACGCTGACAACAATGTCGACTTTCAGGAATTTATGATTGTGCCCTGGGGCGCTCCGTCATTTCGCGAAGGTCTGCGCTACGGGGCGGAAGTATTCCACTCCCTCAAAAAAGTCCTCCACGGCAAAAAACTCAACACGGCTGTTGGCGACGAGGGAGGCTTCGCGCCGGACCTTAAGAGCAACTCCGAGGCACTCGACATCATCATGACCGCGATTGAAAAAGCGGGATTTAAACCAGGCAAGGATATCGCGCTGGCTTTGGATGTCGCCGCGTCGAGTTTCTGCAAAGACAAAAAATATAAATTGGACGGCGAGGGTAAAACCCTCGACTCAGCAGGAATGGTTGAGTTCCTCGCTAAACTTTCCAAAGACTATCCGATCATCTCGATCGAGGACGGCCTGGATGAGCATGATTGGGAGGGTTTCATAGACCTCACCAAGAAAATCGGCGATAAAGTGCAGATCGTCGGTGACGATTTATTCGTGACTAACGTCAAAATGCTCAGGGATGGAATCACCCGCAAGGCAGCCAATTCCATCCTCATCAAGGTTAACCAAATTGGTACACTGACAGAAACCTTGGAAACCATTGAAATGGCCAAAACCCACGGGTTTACGACGATCGCCTCCCACCGTTCAGGTGAGACCGAGGACACGACCATCGCTGATTTAGCGGTCGCGGCAAATTGTGGTATGATTAAAACAGGATCTGCCAGCCGAACAGACAGGATCTGCAAGTACAACCAGCTACTCCGCATTGAGGAAGAGTTGGGATCCCTCGCTCGTTATGGCTGGCCGCGGTTGTTTAATTAATTTCGAGTAAGAAGAACGCATGCTAGCTCGTCGATACTTGGACAAAAACCTCGAGTTGCTGCTCCGGCCTGAACGACTTCAGCTCATGCTCGATAAGTTTTGCGCCTCACCTGAGTACGCCAAAATTCTTAATGGCAAAACGGTCATAGATGTTTACACGCAGAATAAGACCCAACTTGAGGGCACAATCGCTCTCAGGGCTCATGGTCGCCCTGTGTTCCACTGCATGACCCCCGGAATGCCAAATCTTGAGAAGGGCACCATTATCCTGCTGGTACCCAGGACTGGACCGACGGTGGTCCTTGTTCAGGCGACGGTGGATGAGTTGGTCGAAACCCATGCCATCCTGGGCCCAGTTGATCCGCGTCGGCGGTCTCGGTACAGAACCCGGATGCCCGCCTCACTTTATGGCATTAACGAAACTATGTTTGAACACATCAAAACATACTCTGCGCGTATTTTCCGTGAGGAGGAGATAGCCAAACCCATGGGCGCCCCCCCATATCCCTCAAGGTATCTCGATAAAATCGAGGACCCATCCAAGATTGCCTACGACGGGATAAACTTCGTCGGCAAAGGGCGCGCCCCCCATCAGGCGATTTTATCGGACATTTCCGAGGGTGGATGCTGTCTGTTTGTTCATAAAGACGCGAAAGTCGAAGGACTGAACACGACAAAATTTATTTTCGTCATGATCGAAATGCCACACCCGCTCAAGGTATTGCAAGCACGGGTATTCGCCTCTGTGCGTAAAATAAGAGCTGAGCAAAAGCACCTGATTATTCACTGCATGTTTATCGAGCCGCTGCCGCAATCGTTTTTGAATTTCTAGCAAACAATCGTTGTAACATAATGATTTAAAAGTATATTTTGAGACGTTCTGATTTCTATTAAAGTATGTCGGCGCAAGTGACGATAGTGGACCCACGGAGGGTCGCTTATCATGAAGACAGCTATTTTAATTGTTTTGATCGCGTTCACGTTGGTCTCTGCCTGCCGAAAGGAATCCCAGAGCCGCAGCAAATCAATCGTTGGCCTTGAGGCGGACCTTGATCCAAGTGTCTTGAATGGTGAGGCACCATCATTTCTGCAACTACAAAAGTGGTTCCAGGGCGAACTTCCCGTCAGCAACGAGAAAGCCCAGGGCGGCCACGTTAAATACCAGGTTCATGCCGATTTTAACGAGTCAACAATGGCAAGCCTGCCGGCCGAGTATCGCGACAAAATCACAGCATACCTACTACAGCAGGGACAGCGCGTAGCCGACTTTCAGGCCAATCTAAAAAACCCCGCGAAACTTAATGAGCTTTTGAAGCTGGAATCCGCTGAGATGCAAGACATCCTGATGGGACTCATTGTCGTCGGTTACAAGCCGCGCACCAATGACCTGCTGGCTCACATGGTGGCCCACCCACCTCTACGCAATTTTATCGACAGATATTCGGTTGAGCTTCTGGAAAAGTTATATCAAAGATCTCAGCGCAGCCTGATGGCCGGTCTTCCGAAGGAGACTGAGAACTTCGCCAAATTGCTGTCAAAGGCCTATGTCACGACAAGTGGCGCCAACGAGACGTTTATCGCAAGCCTCAAAGATGACTGCAGTAAAGTACAACGCATGCTGGCCTCGCTCCAAGTTTCGAAATCAATTCCATGCACCGCGGCTAGCGGTATGAATCTCTCAAGTTCGGTCGGCTCTGTCGCTGATAACGCGAAATCCATTGGTGGACCTACTGGCCGGGTAATGGGGATTTTTGGCGGAGTCGCGGCACCTAACGGATTCGCCATGGGAGGATCCAATCAACAGCTGCAAATTTTCGCCGGCAAAGACGCAGGAGCGGGTGATCCATACGCTGGCGGCGGCGGCACAACCGGCGCCACATCCGGCGGCACAACCGGCGGCACAACCGGCACTTACAATAATACTACCGGAAGCACGACCGGCGGCGGCGGCTTCAACAACACGACCGGCGGCGGTTCGGGTGGTGCCGGGTTTACATCTATGCTGGCAAAATTATTCAGTGGCATGGACGACTCTGGTGATGACGAGGATCTGAACCTGACGTCATCATCAGACAAAACGACCGTCTCACTGCCCCCTAAACCCAAAGGGCTATGCAGCGGCAAGTCCGGCATGCAGCTGGTCATCTGTCAGCGTTATATCGAGGCACTGCCGACAACTGAGCAGTTGTCTGGTGGTCGCCCCTCCAAGTCCGCGAAACCCACCAGCCGGGGTGGCGGGTTTAACCTTACGGGAGGCTATAGCTTTTACTTGGTCGCGAAGTACGGCACCAAAGTGCAAAATCAAGGGGCTGAGGGCGCTTGTACAGCGTTTGGGGACGCCCATACGATTGGCGCTATCGCGAAAGCAAAAGGGAAATCTGGTGAATATGACGCATGGAAAATCTGGTCAAGGCAGGGAAATGAGCCCAACCAGGAGGCGTCCCTTGAAGCTGCGAAGCAAATGGACTTTGACGGCCTTCGAATAAGCAACGCCAAAAACGTCGACGTCAGTGTTGAGAGTTTTAAACGCGTGATCGATTCGGGAAAACCAGTTTACGCAGCATCCGATATCGACGGATCCTGGCACCAGGACACAGGAAAACTCACATGTGGTGGCGGAAGAATCGGTGCACACGCGTACTCGATTCAAGGCTATGACGACGCGTCGAGACAGTTCATTGTCAAGAATTCATGGGGTGACTCATGGGGCGACCAGGGCTTCGCGTACCTTAGCTATGATTGCATCGGCAATGAGGGCTGGGAGAATGCCTTCGACATAACACTCCAATAAGCGTCCCACGCGTGATCGCAACATGACGAAAAGACGGGGTAAACCTCGTCTTTTCGCATTTAATGGATAAGGTCACGTTCAAGACTTCCGCCAAATTGCCGATGATTCAAAAGACAAAACAGAATTATCTTTATATCGGCATCACGTGAGCCCAGGAGCGTTTATGACACAAAACATCTCACTCGGAAGTCTCAAAATAGATATCACCGAATCACCAGGACGGGTGACATATAAAGTTGTGGGAAAAGTTGACGACTCATTTAAGCACGGAGATGTCCCGCGCATCAAAGCCGAGCATATCATCCTTGATCTTGAGGGAATCACTGACTTCAACTCTTGCGGTGTACGCGAATGGGTATTCCTGATTAAAGACCTTGGAAGCCTAGGGAAAATAACATTCACAAACTGCTCAATCGCCATGGTAGATCAGTTCAATATGGTTCCTGAGTCCATCGGGACGGGAACGGTCGAGTCATTTTTCGCGCCATACGTTTGTGAGGATCACGGAGACGCCGAGATTCTCCTCGACGCGACTAAGCACAAAAATAATATCGAGAACCACGACGCGCCGGAGCGTCCATGCGCAAAATGTCAGAAACCACTTATATTTGATGCCATGGCAGATAGTTATTTCCTTTTCTTGGCGCCGATTAACACCAAGCTAGGCAAAGCCTCTTAACGGCATTCAACGGAGAAGAATATGAGCATGGATGCTCTCACAAGCGCCGCCCTAGACAATCTTCGAAAGAACGCGCTGCCCACCCTTATCAAACTCATCACTGAGTTATATGCCACGCCGTCTAATCAACGATCTCCTTCACCTGAATTAAAGGCCACTATCGCAGAGTCAGCTGACCTGCTTTTCCTTTTGCAAAGCTGGATTACAAATCTTGAGAATTCTAAAGCCGACGCCGAAATCTCTGCTGATGACGCTGCCTTGCTTGCCACGTTCGGTGGAGGCGACATTGAAATCGCCATGGATGGCGACATTGAAATCGCTATGGGTGGCGACACTCCTACTTCCGAAGAGCTGACCGACGCTGACGCACGGGCGCTACTGGAGACCATGAATTCCAGCGGAACCATGGCGGCTGCCGGAGCGCCAGCTGCCAGTGGAGACCTAAGTGATGACGAGGCCATGCGCATGCTCGCCGAAATGGACGCCCCGGCGTCACCTACGCCAACCTCAGCACCAGGGGCGAAAAAAGCTCCGGCTCCTGCATCATCAGCCGACGACGAGGCCATGGCGCTTCTTGCCGCCATGGGTGGAATGGATGACATTCCAGCCGCCGCGCCAATGCCTGCCCCAAAAATGGCCACTACCCCAAAAGATCACGGTGGTGAGGACATCGGGGAAATCGAGGAATGGCAGTCCAATGACTTCGCCTCAGACCCCGAGATGATGAATGACTTCACGATCAACGCAGCGGACATCATGCAGGCGTTGGACGACAACGTATTAAAGCTGGAACAGGATCCAACGAACAAGGAAACCATCGAGGAAATTTTCAGAGCCGCGCACACATTGAAGGGTGCGGCGGGTATGTTTGGATTCCGCGGCATAGAACGCGTCATGCACCGCATGGAAAATTTATTTGATAACGTCCGCAAAGGAAAATTAGTTCCCAACGGCGATACCATTGACGCGGTATTCCAGGGATTTGACTGTCTCAAAAGACTACTCGCGGCTGTACTCGCACAAAAACCATCGGGTATGAAAACCGCGCCGATTGTCAGGATGCTCGAACTAGCCTGCGCTGGAAAACCAAGCGGCGCGTCACGATCCGGCGCGTCCGGAGGTGAAATCTCAGCGTCGACGGCAGCGGCACCAGAGACCGCCGCGGTCCACGCACCTGACGAGCATCACGCTGGCAGTGGCGGTGGAGGGGGCGGAGTCCAAAAGAAAAAGAGCGAGGCGGCCAGCACGATCCGCGTAGACCTTGAACGGCTTGATGCCCTTGTAAATCTCATCGGAGAATTAGTGATTGACCGCACAAGATTTGTCAATATTGACGAATCCCTCAGAATTCAGGCACCACAACTAAAACTCGCGGGATCAATGACCGAGACTCTACAGCAATTTGGACGCCACATGAACGAGATCCAGGACATCATTATGAAAGTCCGCATGGTTCCTGTGGGTAGTGTCTTCAACAAATATCCGAGGGTTGTCCGCGATCTTGCACGTCAGCTCGGTAAGCAGATTGACCTTGTGCTGGAAGGTGAGGAAACAGAATTTGACAAAACTCTCGTCGAGCAAATCGCCGATCCACTCGTACACTTGATCCGGAATGCCTGTGACCATGGCGTTGAGATGCCGGCAGACCGCAAAGCAACCGGAAAAACCCCGAACGGCACGATAACTCTGTCCGCGAGACAAGAGGGAAACCACATCATTATACAAATCACTGATGACGGCAAAGGCATGGATGTCGCGCGCATCAAAGCAAAAGGCATTGAGAAGGGGTTGATAACAGCGGATCAAAATCTCACTGACCGCGATATCTTTAACCTGATATTCGAACCTGGATTTTCGACCGCGGAAAAAGTCACAACAGTCTCCGGCCGTGGTGTAGGTATGGACGTCGTCAGAAAGCAGATCGCAAAACTCAAAGGCATGGTAGAAATCACGTCCGCGCCTGGCAAAGGCTCAACCATAACAATTCAGCTGCCTTTGACCCTGGCCATAATGCAGAGCCTTTTGGTTGGAGTTCAGGAAGAGGTACTCGCTATTCCTCTCAGCTCGGTTGTCGAGAGCATTCGCATCAAACCAAGTGAGATTCAGACTGTCGGTGATAGCGAAGTCATAAAAATCCGCAACTCCGTACTTCCGCTTCTCTATCTTGACGAAGTACTGGGGCTGGAGAACAAAGACAGTGGATACTGGTATCGGCATCCGGAGCAGTCGGGCTACCAGGAAGTCGTCCAAAAACGGCGACAAAAACGCTCCGAAAGACTTTATGTGGTTGTCGTAGGATCAGCAGATCGCCGTTATGGCCTTGTTGTGGACGCGCTACTAAATCAGCAGGAAATGGTCATTAAACCACTTGGAACACTGATGCGGGGAACTCCTTGTGTCGCCGGGGGAGCTGTACTCGGAAACGGGGACGTTGTGCTTGTAATGGATGTTCCCGAAATTGAGAACTATCACAGGACTAAAAAACGCAAACAGGTCGCGGCCTGACCAGGAAAAGGGAGATATTTATGGGTGTGGACGCATGGGGCAATGAGCTGGACGAGTCGGGCAGTGGTTACAGCGGACTATTCGCCATCCGAAAATCCCTTGATGGTGAGCAGTCAGCCGAGTTCGTCGATAAAATGCAGTTTATCGGCATTAAAATCGCTGGCGAGGGGTTTCTTCTCAGCATCGATTACATCAATGAGATTATCATGCTGCCAAACATTACCTATGTACCCAACAGCGCGAAATACATCGAGGGGGTCGTCAACCTAAGGGGAACTATTCTTCCGGTCGTTAACCTCCGCAAGATGATGGGAATGCCCAAGGGCGACCCCACCGCCGCCACCAGGATTATCATCTGTAAAGAAGAGAATCTGAATCTCCGCGTCGGACTTCTCGTCGATAACATCACATTTGTGATATCGCTTTTGCCTGACGACGTAGACACCTCATCTCCACCATCCGCGGCAAGCGGCCATGAGATGCTCAATGGTGTCTCAAAGCATGGATCATCCGTCTCGGGAGTCCTTGATCTCCAAAGGATTCTCGCGATCGCCGCCGATGGAAAGGCGCTCTCAACCGACGAAGACGGCGCTTCCAGCGACCACGCAGCCTGAGTCAATCAACGGCAAGACAGAGGGCGCCCCCAGGGGGGCGCCCTCTTAATTCAACCAAACCTCAGAAGGAATAAAACTTAACGTTTCAGGTTCACGACTTCCTCAATCATGGAGTCTGTCGTCGTAATCGAGCGGCTGTTTGCCTGGAATCCACGTTGAGTCATAATCATGTTCACAAATTCCTGGGCAAGGTCGACGTTCGACTCCTCAAGAGTCGATGCATATACCGCACCCCGTGTTCCGCTCTGTGCAAGGCCGATTTTCGCGGGACCTGAGTCCATAGTCGAGTAGAACAAGTTCCTGCCCGCCTTAAGCAATCCATCCTGATTCTCGAAACTCGCAAGCGCCACCGCGCCAAGCTGTTTTTGCACACCATTAGTGTAAATACCGCGGATAGTTCCGTCCAACTCGATTTTAAGGCTCTTAATGTTTCCAGCCTCATAACCATTCTGGGTATGGAAGTTCGTCACACTTTTCGCTGATATCGAGCGAGTTGAGTTTAGACCGGTCCCCTTCTCGAGACCCATATTTTGCCCGAAATCGAGCTCAATGACTTGATTCGGCTCGGCACCCTCGCCGAAGTTAATTCCACCGCCATCTGAAATCTCTTCCATAAGGTTGCCCTTGGCGTCAAACTTCGCTGTTCCAGAGGCTCCTAGGACAAAGTCCTGCCCTTCAGGAACGTCAACGACGTCTTTGCCGTCCACACACGAATGCCACTTCCATTCAATACCCTCACTCGTCGGCACGCGGTTAAAGAATACCGTCATGGGATGTCCGCGACCGTGAGAATCAAATACTGTCATCGTATTGTTGAACTGAGATGTCGCCTCTGGATTTTTGATATCAAATTCAACATCAGATGCCTTCACGCGGGCGTCAAGATTGATATCCATGACAATTTTATCAGTCGGTTTCGGTGGAATTGAGTTGGTTTCGATGCGGACATCCTGAAGACGGGATGATAGAGCCCCGGTTTTACCGGCCATGAAGCCCATAACTCTGCCTCCTGAGGGATCGGACAGATAACCGTCTTTATCGAAAACAAACGAACCGACGCGTGTATAGAACCGCCCCGCTGATTCCTGCACCTCGGTGCTGGAGTTACTAAGGACAAAGAAACCATTGCCCTGGATCGCCATATCGGTGAGGTTATCTGTAACCGCGAGACCTCCTTGTGTATGGAGAGTTCTGACCGCGCGCATACGCGCTCCACGACCAATCTGTCCACTCCCAGATCCCGTTGACAAGTCAGATGATAACATGTCCTCGAATTCCGCGCGGTCCTTCTTAAAACCCTTCGCGTTGGCGTTCGCGATGTTGTTTGCGACAACCGACATACCATCGGACATCACAGACAGGCCAGTTACACCAGTATAAAGCGCTTGTGAAATTGCCATGCACACCCCCTACGGTTGAACGAATCGATTAAAATACGTTTGACTCGTATTTATGAGACTACCAGCGCTTTTAACGCCTGTGGTAAAGGTTGCGACTTTTCAAGAATTGGACTGTCTGTAAGGAAAAAAAAACCACCCCCTAAAGGGATGGTCGGCAATTTCTACCCGAATACCAGGTAGTCCCTGGTATTTTTTAGCAAAATTCAAAACCAATGGAGCCTGTCAGGCGACGATTTTCAGGTTGCCGCGGCCCTGGTCCTTATCTCCTTGACGCTTGGAATCGGGAAGCTCCTTGCCGTCTGCAATGAGTTGCTCCTGATATTTCTTGAATTCATCAGGCTGAAGCGAGGGTGACGGCACTCCATCCGCGCGCGGATGCTCAATAACGTCCTTCCATGCGCTGTACAAAGTATTCAGGAGACGTTCAACATCATCGAGACACTCGATTTTGTTGTACACGTTCGCCTCAATCAATTTATCAATCATGAATATATAGAGATTCTCGAGATCCTGCGCCAACTGCCCTCCGACCTTGAAATCAAGCGTTGCCATCAACTCACTGATAATCGCAGTGGCTTTGCTGATTGCCTTGCCTTTGTCGGCAATCTTCTTATCATTCATCGCCGCGCGCGCTTGCTTGGTAAAGCGGATGGCGCCTTCGTATAACATCAACAATATTTTTTCACGACTGGCCGTTACTACCTGTGTTTTCTGATACTGTTTATACGGATTCGTCATGGCAACTCTCCTAGTTTGTTAGCAGTCTCATCCTGAGACTAATTACCTCCCTCGCCCCCCATGCGCGAATTGAGGACTCCTCCCTGCGACTTCATGTTGGCTATTTGCCCGTCCAGAACCGCGAACCGCCTGCGGATACCCTCACCTTTTGTCTCCGCCTGCCGTTCTCGTTTCGAGATGTCCTCGTCTTGTGACTTGATGATGTTGTCCAGAGCGCGAATTCGGCTCTTTACAGCACCACTTCCAGGATCGCGTAACTGCTTCAGTTTTGAAGCCATTAAATCCGCTAACCCAGCCGAGTCACGTCCACGAATAAACAATTGAGCGACGCCTTCATAATCTTCGGACAAAGCCGCTTTTACTTTAGCGTCGTCCATTTTTAGACTGCCGGTTTTGGGGTCCGTCGTTATACCTATGTCCGCGAGAGTCTGGATTTTTTCACCGTTACTTCGGGTTCCAGAAACCACCGATTGAACACCACGAAGCACCGATGATAGCGACTGTTCGCCGGCGAGAACCCCCCGTTTTCCGGTGTTCGGATCTTCCAGGTACTGACCGTGACCGAAATTACTGAGCAGATTATATTTATCTACGAACGCCTTGATGCCCTCGAGGGTCTTATCAATATCATGAGTGATATTAAGCTGGACACGCGTTCCCGCCTCAGCCCTCTTGACGTTGAATGTCACACCATCAACCAATTCATCCAGGGTATTATCTGTATCCGTCACCGGTACATCCTCGAACAAAACATCAAGATCCTGACCCGCAACCTGATTTTTGAACTCGAGAAATGTTGTGTCCTCGTCCATTTTTATGCGGGCCTCTTTACCCGACTTCTCGCTGATGACCAGCAAGCGGAAACTGTCGGGATTATACTTGGTGTTGAGCACCATAGCACGCACGCCGGCCTCCGCCTCATTAATCTGTCTAGCGACATCCTGCAAAGTTGAACCTGGTTCAATGGTGATTTCTGCTGATGACATATCCTCTCGCTCTATCTCCATGTATCCGAAGCCTACAGGTGATTTATCCTTGTCCGGAAAACCATATGCGAGTTGTTTATCAGCACGCGCCATCCCTCTGACCTCAAACTCATAGGAGCCGGTCAGCGCGTCGGTTTTACAAATACCGTCGATAATATCGGGGTGGGACGATTCGACTTTCATCTTGAAAAAATCATTCCGGGATTTCAAACCGCTCAGAGCCCCGTCGAGGTCGTTAAGAAAGCCATTGAGCTTATCCATCTCCTTTTTCTCAGTCGAGAATTTTTCCTTGCGCTTTTTCGCGTTCTCGACGGGTATTTTTTCTGCCTCAATAAGCTGTTCCACCAGCTTGGGGTCGAATCCACCGCCAACACCGGGCATTCTAATAGGCATGCTGCGTCTCCCTCTCTTAAAAGCGACCACAGACCTTTTGCCGTGATACAATGAACCTCATGAAACGTACAATACGAACACGGAGCTACCATGGAATCCGCGCGCGCTCTCACCATTGCGAACCCAACGACACATACAGAGCGAACCAACCGTGACACCCTGCTTACTCAATCTCTGCGCGATAATAGCCTGCCATGGGCCTATGCACGCGAGTATCCACTCGTTCTAAGCGGAACCGGTGACCACACCAGCTGGTGCGTCTACGAGGGCGTTACCATCGTAGCTCACGCAAACCTCTGGCCGCGGAACCTCACAAGACTGTCAGACCAAAAAACCATTCAAGTAGGTCTTGTTGGCAACGTGGCGACGCATCCCGATAAACGTGGGCAGGGCATCATGTCCACTCTGATGTCCCACCTGGAAAAAACTGCACTGTCTCAGAACCTTCAGACTCTGGTCCTTTGGAGTGATCTGTTAGAATTTTACCAAACTTTGGGATTCACGTCGATTGGCCGGGAGTTCCGGTTCAGAATTCTAAAGGACGACCGGGGGCGATCCACGGGAATTATCCCGGTCCAGCACGATATCCTGACCGACCAGGATCTGGAGTCTATGCTCAGGCACCGCCCGAAGCTGGAATGGACCCTCGAACGCTCAATAGATGATTTCCGAGCTCTCCTTGGCATACCTGATACAAGTCTTTTTGTACGTCGCAAAGGCGCCAGAATTCAGTCATGGATGCTTATTGGCAAAGGTGCTGATATGCGGGGAGTGATTCACGAGTGGGGATCAATCTCGGCCGATGAGCTGGTGGCTGACATTCAGTCTATCCTCCATAGCCACGACATCGCAGAACTAACTCTGCTCACACCCGGTAACCTTCACCACCACTGGGTCTCACCTCTAAAACTCCGCTCGACGGGTCATACAGAGCACCCCATGGCTCTTGCGCGGGGTATAGGCATTCATGGCAGTGATGCCACAAACGCCTTATCAAAAGGATTTATTTGGGGACTAGACTCGATTTAATTTAATTTTCAGCTCTCTACGGCAAGAAAACCAGATTCCGGTTAAAAATAAAAACCCCTGCGCCGAGAAGCGCAGGGGTTAACGGTTTTTTGAGAATTATTATCAGCCTTTCAGAAGCTGTAACGCCATTTGAGGTATGCTGTTCGCCTGGGTCAGAACGGAAATACCGGACTGCATCAGGATGTTATGCTTGGAAAGTTCCGCTGTCTCGTCCGCGACATCAACGTCCTTAATACGACTTCGAGCAGCAGAGAGATTCTCCACGCTAATCGAGATATTACGGATAGTCGATTCGAGGCGATTCTCTATGGCGCCGAGATCACCACGGACAGCCGACACTTGCTCAAGAGCGTCATCCAATAGAGACAAACTGTGCTGAGCGCCGTTCTTGTCCGCAACACCAACTTCGCCGATGCCAAGTTTGTCTGTTTTCACGTCAAGCTTGAACGCGTCGAAACTAATCCGGTCAACGCCCAAAAGGTTTTGACCGCCCGTATTTACCTGAAAGTCCAGGGATCCGCCTGTACCATCGAGCAGGAACGTCCCATTGAACTCTGTCGAGTTCGCGATACGGTCCACTTCCTCTTTCAAACTCTGAAATTCCGAATCCAGATAGCGGCGCTCACGATTCCCTATTGTATCTGAGGCTGACTGCACTCCAAGCTCGCGCAAGCGAACCAGAATGTTCTGGACTTCGTTTAAACCGCCCTCAGCCACCTGAATCAAGGACACACCGTCAGACGCGTTACGCTGCGCCTGAATCAAGCCGCGGGTCTTGGCCCTTAACTTCTCCGAAATCGCCAAACCGGCGGCGTCATCACCAGCGCGGTTAATCCTATATCCACTGGACAGACGCTCAATAGAGCGATCCAGCAATTGCCGCGTTTCGCGCAAATGCCGCTGCCCTGTTAACGATGAGACGTTTGTCGAAATTCTCAAACCCATAGGATACCTCCCACACGGTTACTCTTATATAGAATCCTATCATAAGCTAATTTCAATACACAACTTTTCACATAAAACAAAAGCCGCTCATCCATAGGGTTTGCGGCAGATGTTTCACAAAAAACGAAAGTCTCGCTTACATTATCAGGCCGTTAAAATTCTTTACTGCCCCATGAGCTGCGGCAGATCCTTCGCCAAAGCCTCCGCGCGGGTCGCAGCGACTTTCACATGCCAGCCAAGGAAGCTGCTTGTCAGCCAATACTCATCTTTCCCTGCTTTGGTGAGCTTGCGCATCTGAATTGCCTCAGTCGCCGAGCCGACACCGGTCAGGGCAACCTCAAACAAAGCGGCTGTATTGCTTAAGCGGGCCTGTTCCTCCGCTGTCGCGTAGGTGGCAGCTTTAAGATGATCAAATCGCTCGAACCATGAAGCAGCAGACGCGACCGGCGCGCCGTTCCCTTCCTCAGGCGTCCAAAGCAAAGCGCTTTTTGAATCCCGCTTTAAATGGCTGAACTTGCGGATTTTACCGCCAGCGGTAACAGACACTGCCTGAATCTCCTCCATCGGCAACCGTGTTATCGCCCTTTCATAAACACGAAGTTCCGGCTTCTCGAAATCAGTAACAAAATCCCCTGCTATAAGCATCACTGTCTGATCCGCCTGATCCATGACATAAACATTTCGTGAACCGTATAGTTGCTTGCCAATCTTTAACGACAACAAGACTGCACCAGTCAAATCCTTGACCACCAATGTCTTCGTCGAGTTATCTAAACCAAACTCCTTCAGCTGATTAGCGGCTGGCTTACCGATCACCCTTAACGCCTGAAACGGCGAAAAGAGCGCGAGCATCTCATCAAACTTCGCCGACGCCATAAAACGTTCCTGTAGCGCGGGAAGATCCGCAGGCGGGACATTCGCCACCTGTGGAGCTGCCTTGCGTTTGATATCAATCCACCAGCGACCAGTAAGGTCCTGCCGCCGCGAGCCGGTCACAGCCATTTCCTGAGCCGAGAGATCAATATTGCCAATCCTGGACAGATCCAGATTAACGACCGCCACCTTATCAGCAGAGTGTTCTTTAACAGGAATCGAGGCCCACCAGGCAGCACCCAAACAAACAGCCAACGCCAACCACCATGACCAGAGTCCATCTCGTGACATTCTCATGCGACACCTCCGCTGCGAGGCCGTCGGGCCCGGCGTGTTGCGAACGCTCCCAGGATCAGGACCAATCCGGGAACAAGCGCGATAGTCCCGTAGAACCACGCGACATCCTCCTTATTTGTATGGCGAATCCTAATGTCTTCCTCAGACGAGGCGACTCCGGATGACTTCACGTCTCCTACCAGCCAACGCAACCCGTCCACAAAATAAATCAAATTCGCCTGATTCCTTATAATCGGGTCACTGACAGTCGACGCGTCGGCAAAAGCGACAATCCTGCCTGGTTTTAGTCCTTTGGAAATATCGACCTTGCGCTCAGCGACAGCGCCGATAACGCGGGGTTCTCGCTTCTCTTTAGCCTCGTTAAATTTGAAATCCCGGTTCTCATCCACAAACGTGTCCGACAAACTCCGGATCGTATCCGTCACTTTCCATTCTTTTACGTCCTGACTTGTGACGAAATAACCAGACCTGAAGGTCAAAACAGCGGCTCTTTGCTCATTCCGGGCCAGAGACTGCACCGACTCGTGGGACGTGAATACATTGCTGAAAAGGAACCAAACGTCGGCATCTGATCGGGTCGCAGCGACAAAATTCTCCGTGTTGGCGAGCACTTTCGGCTCATACCTGAGTCCCGCCTCCGCCAGCCATTTCACCAGCGGATCTTTCGCCGCGTCACGGACACCATTTGAGATCGTCGCCTCTGTCGGTGCGTCAATATCGAACATGACCAGAAGCCTCCCACCGTTTTCGACGTATGCTTGAATGGCCCGGGCCTCCTCGTCAAGAAACGGCTGATCCCCTCCAACCACGACAACAGCGTCAGCGTCCGCCGGCACCTCACGGGTCGCGCCGTCGCCAACACCGAAATAACGCATATTAAAGTTCAGGTTACGAAGAAAGCCCTCAAGAAGTTTGATTGATTTGAGCGGCGAGCCCTCATCGCCCGCCGACCAGCTAAGCTCGCCGTGCCCGCGGGTGAAATAAAGGTTTTTGCGTTTCTCAGTTACGCCAAGCAAAGCCTTCTGAAAGTCCGCGTCAATATTTTTGAGATTTTTCCTGGCAGCCGTAATGGTCAGGCCGATATCAAATCGCTCTGTCTGGCCACCAGACCTCAGCACCGCAAACCCGTTGCGGCTGACTTTGTAGTCCTCGGCCGCGACCGGACTGACCTCAACGTCCTTATACTGAACCGTTAACTTCGGGGTCCGCACGCCTAAACTATCGAAATAAAGCCTCGCCTGAGACAGCACCTCGTTACCCTGCGGGAAAAATAACACCACCTCAACGTCCTGTCCGAGAGACTGAAGCATCTTCACAGTCGACTCACCTGGCTGTGTGGTTTTTAGATAACTCAGATCCCATGTGACATTTTTCTTCACGGCAACAAAGTTAAGAGCGGCCATCATAACCGCAAGCATGCCGATTTTGAGCCATCCGACCGCGGCCATTCGCACACGCTGGGGCTCGGCGTAGTCACCGCGGCCGTTGCTCATCTGAGCCCACTCCACCCCAAGACCCATGAAAAAACCAAGAGTTCCTAATAGCAACCACGTCGCCAGCAATGCCTTGGTCAAAAACGTATCGGGAGCGGGCTTTGTTCCCAGCACTTTCGCGTAAACAAAATAAACTGCGAACGCGGCAATGATCTGCAATTGCCAAAGGATCGCGAGCCGCCATGACGGCTCTTCACGATTGTGACCCCGTGACTTCGCTCCCCTGAGCGCGAACCCCGCGCAGGCCATTGCGGCGATCATTAAAAATACGCCACAGCCAATGAGCCACCAATGTGCCGTGCCTGTTGGAAAATACCGATTCCCTGCGAACACTAGGGTCGCGACTACAAAGATCGCTGGAATTCTTAAAGTTTCAATTAATCGAGCATTCATGATTTCGCCTTATTCAACAGGTAACACGCAAAACACGGGACAAAAGACCTAACCTTGACAGCGCCTGCCCGCGAGAGCCCTCGTCGCGCACTCCAGAAAAAACACAACCAAGCCTACATAAAACATCAGGTCTTTCAGGTTAACGATACCGTTGCTGAAAGGCGTGAAGTGATCATTGTGGATGGAAAGCCATCCAAAAATATCCTTGAACGGCTGATCGACGACTTTCGCTAGCATCCAAAGAGTCAGCAGAATCACGGTGCCGAACGCGCCGCCGACTGCGGCCACCAGTTGGTTTGGCGCGAGTGTTGATACGAACAGCGTGAGAGAGATTGTAGTGGCCCCGAGCAGCGTCAGACAAAGGTAACCGGCCGCGATATGCCCAACCGATATTTTCCCGTGTACCATCACCAATCCTGGCATATAAAGAGACGCCACTTGAAGAATCATAGAGAACAAGAGTGCCGACAGAAACTTCCCGTAAATGACCTGCCTCTCGCTCACCGGCGAGGAATAAAGCAACGCGATCGTGCCGTTTTGCTTTTCTTCAGCCATAAGTCTCATGGCAAGAAAAATCCCGGCCACCATGCTCATACCACTGGCGAAATAAAAGAAATCCGCGAGCACCTCAGCTGACAGCTTCGGCTCATTGCCGACCGCGAACGCGTTAAAAAGAAGCCCGTCAATGACCAGTGCCGCCGCGACAATCACATACCCCATCCATGTGTTGAAAAATGCCGCGAGCTCCCGCGACGCGATATGCCAGGTCTTATCCATGAGCAGCCTCCGATGATCCATTGGATGGTGTTGTGTCTTTGGACGCGCGAACAAGATTCATAAACACGGTCTCAAGCCCATCACCCTCACGCCCGATCTCAAGCAACTCGGCACCAGACGTGATCAGAGTTTTTGCGATTACCGCTCTGAGATCGCCGTCACACTCCACCGTTAATATTTTAGTACCGCTTGCCGCGCTCTGGGCCTCTATGACCCGCCGGACTCCAGAAAGTCCTTTAAGAGCGGCCATATCGCAGGTCCCTTTGATTTCAGCCACCACACGCATGGATGTGACGAACGCCTTCTCAAGCTCCGCCTCATTTCCCTCAGCCACGAGCCGACCTTTATCGATAATCAGAATCCGGTCACAGGTGCGGGTGATCTCGGAAAGAATGTGGCTCGATAGAATAACCGTATGTTTGCCACGCAGCGACAGGATCAAATCCCGCATCTCAACAATCTGAACGGGGTCAAGACCGTTGATCGGCTCATCAAGAATGATGACCCGGGGATTATGAATCAAAGCCTGGGCGATCCCCACCCGTTGCCGGAATCCATGGGACAACTCGCCGAGCGGCTGCCATGCCACCTCAACTAAATTTGTTTTGCGGAGCACATCAGCGATCCGCTCGTCGATTTTGCCCGGCGCTACGTTTTTGAGCTTTGCGACATAACGCAGATAAGGAACAACCCGCATTTCATCATAGAGCGGCGGACGATCTGGAAGGTAACCTATCAGCTCACGAACCCGGTCAGAGTCGTCCTCGACGGAAAAGCCCGCCATAGACGCGCCGCCTGAGGACGGCAATAAAAATGATCCAAGGATTTTCAGGATTGTGCTTTTACCGGCCCCGTTAAGGCCCAGCAGTCCTACAACCTCGCCTTCCTTGATATCGAAACTTACGTCCCGCACTGCGGCATAGGGACCGTAAAATTTTGAAAGCCCGCGAACCTCGATTAAAGACATGACAACCATCCGTGATTCTTAATGAAACAGCGTTAATATCAATCAACACCAATACTCTGCCAAGGTCATCGTCGATCGTCAACCACTGGTCACGAAAGTCAGGCCATATTACTATATTGTTAGAGACTTTATCATTGTGGGGAGGGGAAGCTATGCGTTCATTTAAAGCATCTGGTGGATTTTTACTGGTTGGCGTCACTTTAGTCGTCATCATGGGCTGTCGCACTAATCTTCGCCCCGAAACAACCGCCGGAGACCTTCTGTCTGTGGATATCCGGCTGACACAAATGCGGGATCAAGATCAGAGTCGCACCGATTTAATGTATACCCTATCTGGGTGCGGCGCTGGAAGCACGAGTGGCAGCAAAGGGACAGACAACATTGTCCAGTTTCAAACACAAAATTTGCATAAAGACGATCAATGCGATGTAAAGATCCAGTCAGGCAATTCATCCATCGGTCCCGCGAAGTGGTCTGCTGAGGATGGGCTGATGTATGAGGCCCGCAGAGTCGCCATAGCCAGCAATGAAGGCAAACTTTCTGGTATCGCGATCCTCCAGCAGATGTACGTGCCCGACATCGCGACAACACCTGGCTCCGTAATCTGGAAAATGAGCGTCGGAGTCCTAGCGCCCAAGGCTATGATTGCCCCCTGCACCTGCAAAATCGCCTGCGACCCAGCAATCGAGGCCAATGTCGCGAACATGGACATCGACTCGTCCAAGACAAAAGGTCTCTGCCAGTTCGCGAACTTCGCCAAACCAGAGCTCGCAAAACTTTCCTGTGTCAAAATGGAAGTGCAGTGCGGAAGCGATTTTTACGTCGGGTCATGGCCAAGCGCCATACCTGTTGACGGCAGCTCCGCTAAAGTGCAAACACTGCCTGATTTAACATTGCAAGCCGGCACCCCGGAACAAACAAGCAACACGACCATCGAGGTGGTCGTGCCGCATTGAGACTCTCAACATGGAACCGGTGAAAAACAAAAAACCCCGCGGTGATGTACCGCGGGGTGTTTTGTTTTCGGGATCTTGCCCGATCAGACGAACCGGCTGTGGCGAGTGCTGATGGCACTTACGGAGCTAACATCGAAATCGAAGTCACTTCCGGATGCTTTTTTAGCGAACCCCCTCTTTTTCGCGGGGCGGGTTGCGTCGAGCGAGTGAATGTCACTCAGTTCGTAGTCCGCGTCGCTTTTAGTTGAGCCATGATCCCAGTCATACTGGAGCTCCTCAGTCAGGGCGCGTATGCGGCGGGCGCTCATCCAGCGAACAAACATGAAAGGAAGAATCAAGGCGAGAAAGCCACCAAGAACAGTTCCACCAATCATGATCTCCTTCTCAAAACGCTTAGGGGCGATGCCCTCGACAGCAATAGAGCTCATGGACTTCCAGGCAGCGTCGTAAGTCGCGGGAGTCGCGAAGTTCGCCGCGAGATCGCTGTAGGTCGAAAGGTAAGATTTTTTCTCACCGGAAACCAGGATCTGCATCTGCATCATGGGGAACCCGTTAACGGTAAGCTGGGAGAACAAAACCATCCCGTCGTTCTTACCTTTGTAGTCAAACAACTTCACGTCAGTGAACATAAAGTCTTTCAGGGAAGACTCGCGGGCGATCATTTTGGAGATGTCCGCTTTCACGTCCTCTATGGCTGCCTGATCAATTGACCGAGCCTCAGGGAGCGTCACTAAAGTAATGTTGCGTGTAAAAATCGGCTTTGTGTAATCAATAGGAGCGGTCTGTGGAGGTAGAACCTCTTTCATAACAAGACCCATACCCAGGGATCTGCGCTCAATCTTCCAACCAGGCACTCCATTGATGGCAAGGCCTTCGCCAAGCTGTATGGCCGACCCATTGGAGATTTCATCCGCGGGCTCCGCGGGTGCTGCGGCCGCTTCCGCGGCAGTCTTTGTTTCGGTTTCCGCGACAACTTTTTTTTCGGTTTCCGCCGAAATTGCGATAGACGCCACTCCCCAGACTGCACTCATAACGAGCAGTCCGGTGGCGACCTTCCATTTCGTGGGACGTAACTGGGAGCTTAATTTCATAGATCCACCTCAACAGCAAAAGTTAACAACAGCAGCTCAGATCCTCTCAGAACTATGAGAGTTAAAGCAGTTATACGCTTATTTTAATAAAATGCAAGTTATTTTAATGAATTTTATGTATTTTCTTAAAAAATGACTGCGCTTTTTTATAAACGCCTGATATTGCTATAATTTCTGCCGGCATTCATGCATGCAGCACCAACGCCGGGGGGCCCAGCTCCGGCGTCGGAGCTAGCCCCCATGACCTCTATTCTTGGAAATTTTTGAGGGTTTTGCCCCCCCTTTTTTTGAACCCACTATGGGATTACAAAGTTACAAGCTCCACGTTGCCAAGCAGCCCAAGATACTGTCGCGCTCTCCCCATCGCGATTTCTCCAGCCCTCGCGCACAAGGGAAGTACAAAGGGGGTAGCCATTCCTCGCATGCTCGGCCATCCCCTGTTTGCAGGCGTAGACTAACTGACTATTGCAGAGCAGCGCGCTTATGCGCCGCGGATACACCACATCGTCTTCGTTATACATTCTCTCCCAAATCTGACAAAACGAATCCGCCTCCATCGTACCAAACTGGTACCCATCCGAAAAACACTCGTCGGCGCGCGCAGTGGCGCCTTGGAACGACAACGAACTCAGCAGAATCAAAATACCCGACAACAATTTCATAATATTCCTCCAGCTTCAAAAAAAAATGGTTCCTGAACGACAGCGCGAAAAAATCGCGCCTCTTAAGCGATGTCGTCTGCATGAACCATGCCTATGTCAAAAGCCCTCAAATCACGAAAAAGCCTGTGAATAACTTTTGCGAGACGGCCCGTTTTAGCGGAATTGGTGGCTAACGGCGCTTCCGGCGTGGGAACATACCGGAAGGTTGACGACCTACGATCGATAAATAAATCGACTGGTAAACATTTCTATTTACCGATTCTTTGAGCCTGATCGTCGGAGTGAGTTGGATGATTTTTGCTCGTACTCGGAAGCATCTCCAATTTCTAGCGTTACGCCGCGATTTTCTTATTTGGAAACCGCAGGCTAAAGCGCAGAACATACGTCTGCCAGGCCGCACGGGATCGCTCCCGGGCCTCCTCATCATCCTCGTGCTGACGACCGTACTCAAGCATCGCGTAGGCATACCTGCGACACATATCCCAGGCCGCCTTATTTCCGTGCGCGTCCAGGAGATGCCTGATCTTTTGCTCATATGGCTTTGAGTTAACCAGCCTCGGAGTAGCCTTGCCAAATTTCTCGACAGTGAACAGAAACGATTCTAATTTTTGGCCAATCGCCAGCAATCAATCAAAGTTTTCTCTTTCCCGTCTTGATCGATACTCGTAATTCCGACGTGGGGCGTCACATTGACTACATCATCGAATTGATACTGAACATGAATGCCGTTATCCCCAACTCTGGCATTACAAAAAGCGCCAGAATCAATTCCGTTGAAGCACTTCGTTTTAACCACGCCAGTAACCAGCAAATTCTCCGAAAATGACAGAGTCAGGCTCTTGATTCCGCCCTGACCGAAAATTGAAAAGTCGACGCCTTCCCTTTCGTGGACAATGACCGTGCATTCCTTGCCGCTACCGTCCAACTCGGTTTGCCCGACATATGTCCCCTCTTTCACCATGGAAACGCGCCTTCCACCTCGACCTTCGGATTTGACGCCGGATTCCCCTGAATTCGCGGGCGCGTGTTTGCAGCTAACAAGACATAAAATGGCGCAATTTGCCAAAATACCCAGAGCCAAAAAGACTTTCATGAAAAACTCCTGATGAAGATTTGAAGACTTTGCCGAGACCCTGATGGTATCATTTTAGCATAGCTTAAACAAATATCACTGGGGCAAATATGATTCTTAAAATTCAAGCAATAACTGTTTTAACTAGCATACTTGCCGCGACATCCTGCAAAACGACGAAGTCGCACTCATCATCGGTCAGGTCCGCTGAGGCGCAAAATAACGGCGATTTAGGTCTGAATCAGTCTGAACTCCAGGACGTCGCCACGAAGAAAGCGACGTGCCCCTTCGTTGGCTCGGCAGTAGCGACAAACGAGTTACCCCCATCGCAAAGCAAATCACGGCCTCTTGCCTCAATTGAGACGATGATCCAACTCGGAGACTCTGGCGGGGGAGATCTGGGTTCAAAAGTACTTGCTGTTTTCGCGAACGGAAATCACGCGTTTATGCGGGGATCTGACTCATCCGCAAAACTTGACACGCCAGTTCCCGCTGGAACGTTTAGTTTGGATTTTCCGGGGTCTCAAGGCTCACACCCGGGCCACAGTGGAATTTTACAGGGAAATCCCAATCAACTGGATTCCGGCCGTTTCGATCAAAACGCCTTCAGTCGATTCCTTGGATACTCAAATAATGGTGTTATCAAGCGCTCGGATGTTGGGCGCTTTATCGCAAGCAACTTATTTAATGATCCAAGCTCCAAGGTATTTGGTCCCGGAGTCGCGAAGCTTCTGGGCGGGGACATTCTCGCGTTCTCCCGACAAATTGGGCCGACATTTCTTGAACACCTTAAAAATGCCGCCACCGGCGACGAAGACCGTCCCGAGTTTCGCAATCTGTTCATAGCGCTCACAAAAATCACCGGTGAGGATAACCTCATCGGCAGCGCTGGAGAGTTTGGATTGCTGCTGGCATTTTTAGAAAAAAGCCCAAAGACGCGAATGGTCGACGGCGAGCCCGCGATTTCGGTGGAAGATGTCACTCAGATGTTTAGAGATCATCAACTCCCCGATCATTGGCGTGAGTGGCCCAAAACCGCCATCGGCTGGGTTAAAGACACCACAGGCATTTTGCTCGCGGCGACAAAGCATTATCTGTTTTTGAAAGCATCCGGAGGCTCGCCTGCGATAAACTCCCAGATATGCTCGTTTAAAACATCCGCGCCCGCTTGTGTCAGAGGTGCCAACCAACAGTGGGTTCCAGTCGATGCCGGCACCATCTCCACGACTTGCGCTAAACTTGTTTCCGCGAAGCTTGGTCAAACGAGCGCCGATTCCTGGAACTGCCGCGCCGCTTGCTTTAGCTTGACGATGGACGCCCAGACCTTAAATTGCCCGCAGTGAATACTCGCGGATTAAACTTTCCGCGATTACAGCATCCCGAACGGTAGATGCAAAATATTTTTATCAATCCAAAAACACTCTTCCGCAAGCGAGATTAAAATGCCAAATCTCGTTTGTGGATAGGCCTCAATAAACGCGCGAATTCCAGTCAGATCATCGGAATTTGGCTTAGATGTGTGCTTAATCTCGACAGGAATCGGATCGTCAAAGGCATTTTCAATTACGCAGTCCACTTCACATTCTTCATTTTGCCGCCAATAAAAAACATTTTTGTCCCGACCGATTGTTGACCGGATCGCGTTTAACACCCCGGTCTCGAAGATCGCCCCTTTTAGGGGGCTGACGTCAATTTGCCTGGACTGTTCATAACCCAACAGGCTGGCCTGGAGACCGCAGTCAATCAGGACGACTTTTGGTATTTTAGATTCGCGTTTACCCATTTTTTTTGAGTATCCAGGAATCTTCCACATTAGATAGCTTGCTTCCAATATCGATTGCCATTCACTCAGGGTGCTTTGTCTCAGCCCTATGCTCCGACTAATTTCGGACAAATTAAATGTTTTTGAGGAATGGATGGCGAGAGTTCGCAAAAACGTCTCAAAACTACCTAAATCCTTGATGGTTGATATTTCCCGGACGTCCTTGGTAACGAATGTTAAGACATAGTCGCGAAGTCTTTGTGACGCCTCGGCCTCGGTTTCGCTGATGTCCCGCAAAGCCATCGCGGGAAATCCTCCGCGGATCATAAATTCGTTAGGAGGATAAGGTAACGACGCGTTAGATCCGATTGGCGGTGCTTTGAATAAGGCATCCAGATCTGTTACGCGATTGCTCCTCTGAGTGATCTCCGAAGGAGTAAATGGAAGTAATTCCAAAATTCCGATGCGCCCCGCAAGGGACTCACTGACATTCGCCATTAACTTAAATGGCTGCGATCCGCTCAAAAGATAAGATCCTGATTTTGATTTATTCAGGTCAACGTTAGATTTTATTTGAAGGAACAGCTCCTTGGTTCTCTGAATCTCATCAAGAAAAATAGGCGGCGGGCGGTTGATCAGGAAAAGTTCGGGATCTTCCTTTGCCTGCGATATCAATTGCGGGCTGTCAAGGAGCACCCAACGATGGTCAGGGAACTCATGTTTGATGAGCTCCGTCTTCCCAGTCTGCCGTGGGCCGGTTACCAGGACTACTGGGTACATTTTGCCCAGTTGAAGCAGTTTCTGTTGTAGAAGCCGTTGATAATACATAGTATTTACAATCTAACGGCGCCGGCGTTAAATTGCAAGTATTTTTTGAGGTGGCTACTTCATTTGATCAGCACAGAAAAGCCAAGCAGTTCCTCGACCATCGTTCGCACATACCCTGAAGCTAACCGCCGCACGTCACCAACGCCTTTGAATCGGGCAAGGTCAATTAACTTTTCGTAGTGCTCAGGAAACTTAGTCAAGACCCGCCGTTCCCGCGGATCAATGGATCCTTTGGCAAGTTCGGCGCAGACTAAATCCAGGGGAATAGAACGCGTCTCATCATCATAACTTGGTGGCTGGGCTAGATCATCCAACAGTACGCCAGCCACATACGGCAAAACCAAGGACGTTATTGACGGGTTTTGGATAGTCTCAAAATACTTATCCAATATGTCACGAACCACGTTCCCGCGCTCTTGTAGCTTTTCCCAGCGTGAACCATCCGTTCCGGCGATGTGGGCTACGAAGTCATGGGTACCCAAAAATGGAACCTGCCTCGCTGCCACTAATCGGGAAAATCGCCTCGTATCGTTATTGCTCAATTCCCACATATTGGTCTGATAGAAATTCGTAGAGGGATGAAAGCCGCCAAATATCGTATTTTGGGCCCATGATTTTACTATGACTGGCTCAACCCCCTGTGTCGCCAGAAATTGATATACGGATTCCGGAAAGATCACGAGTTGATGGATTTCCCCTTGCCCGTCAACTGAAAACCGCGGATGCAAGAGCGGTCTGATCCCTGGGCAACGAATCTCTATGCGATTCGTTGCCAAAGACCAGACCCGAACACCTACGGCTCCCCGATACATCACGAGGTCCGCCCGGAGCGAATCTCGATTGATCACCTGACCTGAGTTGGCATCGAAAAGAAACCGCGCCATCTCGTCATTGAGCGTCCCAGTTTCTCGCTGCATGCCAAGACTAGCTATTTTCGCCGCAAATTGAATATCTTCCGAAAACGGCATGACCTCTCCGCAATCAGCGAGGCGCTCCCGCAATTGTTGAATTTCCGCTGCCGACGGCACCCAGGTGATCAGATCATTCATGCCAGCACCGGCTCCCCGTCGAGAGAGGCGTGAATCGCCGCTAACTCCGCTCCGATTGACTCGCCTGTCACGACCCGCGGATCAACCGAAATGCTGCGATCCTTGCACAAAGCCGGAATTTTTAACCATTGCCCCTCGATCTGCCCCCTTTCATCGGCGTCCAGCACATTTGTCGCCTCGTCACGATGCACGGTGCCTACACCCTCCCGCTCAATTGAACTCGCCATCACGCGCGCATTCGCCGCCAGGCTTAATCCTGCCAACGCCACCCTGCCCATACTTTCATTGTTCATATAAACTCCTTAGTCATTTTCGACTGGAAACCATTTCCATCGTGAAGAGGAGTATTAATGACAATGTGTATATAAATAAATAATACATTTTTGTATAATTGAACTAATCTTTAGTATAATGACGAAATCCCGTCACAAAGGAAAATCAATGGAAATTTCACAACTTCGTTACTTCACGGCTGTGGCCCGGCATGAGAACATGCACGCGGCAGCCCGCGAGATCCATGCGTCACTCGGATCCCTATCCCATGCCATTACCAGCCTGGAAAATGAACTTGGTATTCAGCTCTTCCAGCGACTCAACCGAAACATCCGGCTGACTCCCCAAGGGCGGGCGTTGCAGTCCCATGCTCTCGAGCTTCTGGATCGAGAGGCCGCGGCCCGATTTGAGCTTAGCGGTCTCCCAGGGCATCTCAATGTATCCCTGGCTGGGCAGGAGATCCTATGCACCGAGGCACTCGCGAGGATCGAGGCAAGGATTAAGAAGTCCGCCAGCAATATCTCCTTTTCCATCACTAATCGCGACAATGCGAAGACCATCACCGCTATTGAAAATGGCGAGGCACTCCTCGGCATGATCACCGGCGAGCCACCAACACATCTCACAGGTAAGAAATTATTCCATGCCAGTTTTAAAACCTGCGTCAGTCAAGACCATCCGCTTTATCCATTGGCAAAAGCCGGGAAAAGCATCCCCATCCAAAAGGTGCTGGAGCATTCGTTCGCGACCATCAGTGAGAATCTATTGGGGACCGTTGACCGATATCAATCAGCTGACGGTTGGCGTGACGACAAGTTTCCACGCAAAATTGGGTTTACGGTTGATAGTCTGCACCTTCTCGAAATGCTGGTACGCTCGGGCAAGGCCATCGCTTATCTTCCGGATTATTTCGCGGAAAGGACAAAATTAGTAATGATGAATGTGAGCGGCTGCCCCTACGTCTGCAAGCATGATGTCTTTCTGATTGCGCGGAACCCTAAACTTCACAGCTGGATGAGCCCGCTGTTTTGACATCGACACCCCGTGATTACCCATTTATTTGTTTGCGCCAGTGACACCACCGGGCGCGATCTTCGTAGATAAATCGTCGACGTCGCATGTAACGCCTTAATTTACGGCACTACATGCGACGTTTAATTAACTCGCCACCAGCAGCCGGCTGCGAAGGGTTGCCAAGGACGCCACGCCAAATAAAATCCCAAGCATGATCACCGTTTTGTCGAGGCCATAAGAGTCGACGCCCCAACCGACGATGGGTCCGATAATCGCGAATAGTCCGCGGAATAAAAATGATTGCACTGAATTGGCTGTTGCCCTGAGAGCGGATGGTATGTGGTGATTGAATTGCTCTCGGAGCAGCACCTGGGTCAGCCCCCGACTCATATAAAACCCGTAGCAAGCGACCATAGCTATGGCGGTGGGAAACACTCCCATTGAGATATAGCCCACCACAGGCAGTGCTCCGATCAGGATCAAAACGCCCCTGAACCCAATCGTTTCCTTTATGGCCGACGCGAATTTACCCGTAATGCCCGTCGTCAGGTTGAGTGATGCCCAGAGCAAGCCGTACCAGCCCAGGGCAACCTGATGGGACTGCCAAAAATTTTGCAAAAGCCAGACCGCCACAAAAGACGACAACCCCGCGGTCACGAGAGCCACCAATAAATTACGGGCGAAAAAATCCTCGACGGTCAGAAGGCGAATCAAATTTATAAATTGCTCTTTGTGATTCACCCGTGGCCGCGCCTCGACTTTTGCCTCGATTATTTTAAAAGAACACGCTAACGACACCAATCCAACCAAGGCTTGCGCGACCAGTATGGACTTCATCCCGTCAACACCAAACCAGCTCATACTGTATGCGGCCAGAATGCCCGCGAGAAGCGCGGCACAGGATTCTCCAAACACCTGAGAAAAGTGCAGATTCGCGAAGGCTTGTCCAATCGCGTGATCCTTAATATTTGATTCCTGTTCGCGTTTTTGATGAACATGATCATACAGCAAGGCCACATCAGCTCCGTTAACCAAACTCATCGCGACAGCGATAGAAACCTCATAAATCAAAACGCCATCAAATGATTTCACAAAATTAAGGTACGCATAACACACCACGTACAAAAACGCGCCAATCTGCATGGACATCTTGCGACCCACGCGGTCCGCGAAATACCCGGTCGGAACCTCACATAACGCCACAGTCATGGCGAACACGGCCTGAGCTTGCATCACTTGTGCCATGGACAGACCAAAGCCCTGCAAAATCAGGACAAAAACCGGCATGATCACCAGAAACATTTTAAAAAAACTAAAAACGTATAACGAACGCACTAGTAATTCCTCGTCCAAGAAGATGTGCGGGTATGATACAATACGAATCTGAGTTTTACCCCAGGAAAGGAACTAAGCCCATGCAACCTACCATCACGATCGAAGGCTTCGGCACTGCCGCCGTCGGCACCATCTACGGCATTGGCCGCAACTACGCCGACCACGCCAAAGAACTCGGCAACCAAGTCCCGGTTGGTGAGCCCGTTGTATTCCTTAAGGCACCCTCGTCGGTACGAGCACTCGCGGGCGGCAGCCTAGCCTTCGCCACGGAGAGTATTCACCACGAGGCGGAATTGGTGCTCCGGATTGGACAAAACATTCCACTCGGAACGAAGAATCCCGGTTGGGCCGCGATTGACGCCATCGGTCTCGGCCTGGATTTGACCCGCCGCGAAAAGCAAAATGATCTGAAGACAAAAGGTCTGCCCTGGACTCTCGCCAAGAGTTTCACCGGCTCAAGCGTGCTGTCACCCATGATCAAGACCAGTGAATGCGCTGGGCAGGAGCATTTTAAATTTAAATTCGCCATCGACGGAAAAACATTGCAGGAGGGGGACACCCGTCAGATGATATTTGACGTGCCCACCCTCCTGACATTTCTTGCGTCGTTTAATACGCTTTTGACTGGAGATTTGATCTTCACCGGCACACCCGCGGGCGTTGGCCCCATGAAACGAGGCGACCGATTTACGCTGGAATTAATGGAACCGCACCGCCGCTGGGACGGCGTGCTGTAAGTTCAATCTGACTTAGATATTCACTATCGCGGCGATGGACGGTACCCCGTTATCACCGATCACAAACAGCATGTAGTGACCTGGAGGCGCGTAGTTGCCGTTTAGCGGCGCTTTTACGGCAAGCGTATTGCCCACTTGCGTAAACGCGAGAGGAATCCGTCTCTGACTTTGGTCAAAGGCGTGTGTGACCATACCAGCCCGCATCAGCGAAATCTGGGAGATCGTACCAGTCACAGTCATGTCAAAATTCTGGTTAAACGTAAGCGTCTTTGGCACGCTGACGATCGTCGGTCGTGGACCGGCGAACAGATAGGGCGGATAGAAAATCTGCGCCGTTTTACGATCGGGCCCAAATTGACTCGGAGTCCCGCCACCCGCCGACAACACGCTGCCGTCAGGAAGCAGCATCGCGGTCGAGTGATAGAGGCGCGCGTCGATCATAGCCGCCATTTTCGTGAATACTTTGGTGGTTGGATTCCAGATCTCCGGAATTTTCACGATATTCACGTTTGTTTTCAAAGTTCCATCAACCTGGGAGCCGCCGACAATTATGACCTCACCAGTCGGAAGGACTGTCGCCACAGCCTGGGCGCGGCGAAACGCCATGGGGGGCACAATCTTCCAGGAAATCGCGTCAGGAGTGGCGCCAATCTGCAAATCCATCGCCACGTTGGTGGCATATGCGGGGACATTTGGATAGGTGTTAACTGTACCGTTATAACCGCCAACCATCAGAATCTTATCGACATCATACATCGCCGCAGTGCCGTTACTGCGCCACAGGGCAAAAGGCGGCGTTGCCGCGGTACGGATCTTCGCGGCGGTCGGGCCAGGAGTGGGATCAATATAACGTGCGATAGGATCCGGTCCGACAGTTATGACCAATCCACTACTGGTCTGAAATCCCCGGGGCCACATAGGATAGCCAAAAATCCCGCCCGGCAAATTTCTAAGTGTATTGGTCTTGGGATCCAGAATTTGCGGCAAAGTGTTCACGACGCCGCTTTTGGTCAATCCCCCGAGCGCCAGGATCTCTCCCGTTCCGAGAGGCACCGAGGTCGCGTACCAACGCCCGGCGTTCATAGTCGGACCAGCGTTCCAGACGTTTGTTTTGGTGTCGAAATAATTTATGGCCGCGGATCCTGAATTTACCGCGAAGTGCCCGCCAAATACATAAAGCAGGCCACCACTGGCCCATGTCGCCCCCGCGCAAAAAAGATTTGTGGTTCCCAGCGGGTATTTCGCGAAAGTACTATCCGAAGGATTCCATAGGTAAATGCTCTGACTGTCATATTTTTTATTGGGAATGTCGTTCGCGTCGTCACGATCCCAGAGAATCACCTTGCCGTCTGGCGTAAGCCCCATATGAACCGCGACAATCGGCCACTGCAATAACGGCCCCCATTTTCCCAGAGGGACTGTCGATGTTAGGCTAGCCATTTCTGGATTAACCGCGGGCTTAGCAGGCTCCGCACTCTCAGTAACCGACGGCGCGTTGGTCGTCTGAGTCGCTTTACAACCTGACATCGCATTTAACGCCGCGGCGAAAAATAAAAATCCAGCATGTTTACACATCAGCATTCAAATTCTCCTGTTCGAGTCGTTAACTCATTAGTAACTCAAAAACCAAAACGACAATATTGCGAAAACAGTTCCACGTTGATAGGATCACCCCTACTGCCAATCCGCAAACATTCGTCGTTTACGTAATTTTAACAAAACGACTCACGGCCTACTAGGAAAGATTCCATAACGATGAGTTATATTCCGAGCCACGTGAACAGTCTCAAATTCAGCCAGATCGCGATGATCGTCTTGTATACTCTTGTGACAACTCAGGGATGCAAGTCAGCTCCCAAGACAAAATCAACTCCAAACTACCCTCAATCCTCGACAGAGAGCCGTACCGCTCCGGCGCTCACCGCTCCTTTATCATGCGACGGAGCCATTCTCGGAATTAAGCCACTGTCGTGTATTCCGGTACCTCAACCCTCGGCGACCGTGATCGTCGACAAGCAGGCGGCAATTGCTTTGGGTAAGGCGCTGTTCTGGGATATCCAGGTTGGCAGTGACAGCGTAACCGCGTGCGCTACGTGTCACTTCGCAGCGGGCGCTGACCGAAGAATCATAAACATCCTGAATCCCGGACCAGATAATGTCTTCCGCAGCGGCGGTGTCACCGCCGCCGAACAGAAATATCACCCTGAACTTAACGGCATTCCGGGCCTCAATTGCTCAAGCTGTCATCCCCAGATGCACAACGCCAAAACAGGCCTTGGCAGCGTCGTAGGTCAGATCCTTCATCCCATCTCAGATGACGACCGCGTGGGATCACAGGGCATCGCCGCCGCGAAGTTCACCCGCAATCCTGCTCTTGGGACCGGCGCCGTGGAATTCTGCGCTCCCGTACCAGGGGGGCCATTTAAAAGATTCCGTCAGGTAACCAGCCGCAACGCGCCAACCAACATCGGTGCCGTATTTTATCAGGAACTTTTTTGGGATGGTCGTGCGAGCCAGAACTTCAATGGCGTTGATCCTTTTGGTGACACCGCCAACGCGTCCACACCACGAGTATTAGCAAAAAACGCCGCTCTCGCGTCGCAGGCTATGGGGCCCGTCACGGGCAATGCGTTTGAGATGAATTGCCTTGGGCGCTCCCTTAGCGGCAATTCCGGGCTCGCGGCAAAACTTCTGCCCCGACAACCCCTCAGGCTGCAAGGCGTGGCAACGACTGACAGCGCTCTTGGATCCTACGCCCGACTCAAGCGAAGCGGTCTCTATTGCGACAAGGCCAAGCCGTGCACGTATCAAAATCTGGTGGACAAGGCTTTTGGCCCGGTCATTGGCGGGGCAAACGCCAAATTTAATTTTGGCAGGATTTTTGGTGAGGCACTTCAAGCATATCAAAGCACCTTGATTCCAGACCAGACTCCGTTTGACAGCTATCTTGCCGGTAACGCGGAATCCCTGACAGCCCCCCAGAAAAACGGCCTGAATCTATTCACCGGCAAAGGTCACTGCCTGCTGTGCCACAACGGCTCGACCCTTTCTGACGCCTCTGAGTCAGTCCTGGCGGCATCAGGCCCCCAAAACCAGGACGGTGGCGACCCGGGATTTCACAATATTGGTATCAGACCTGCCAGCGAGGATCCCGGACGGGGCGGAGCCGGGCCCAATAAATCGACATTCTCAGTCAGCAAAGCCTCGGCCGACAATGGTGCCTTCAAAACAGCGAGCCTGCGCAATGTCAAGCTGACCGCGCCGTACTTTCATCACGGCGGCATGTGGAGTCTTGAGGACGTGGTCAGATTCTATAACACGGTCACGGAAAGCCCTGATCCAGAGCGCTCGATTCTGATTTCGCCCATTGATCTTACCGACCCGGAAATAGCGGATCTCGTGGATTTTCTACGCAACGCGCTGACAGATCCCCGGGTCGAGTTTGGTCGCGCCCCGTTTGATCACCCCAGCATTCAGATTCCAAATGGGCCAACGGTACCAGCGGTCGGCAAAGAAGGCGGACTATCGGTGCTCTCGTTCAACAAGTAACAAAATAGTCGTTCTATTAAATATGAACTGAGGAGTACAACCCATGATCAGCAATCTTTTAGTCGCGGCAACACTTGTTTTATCCACAACCGGGTTCGCCCACGGTGATGAATCGAGTTTCTATGTTATGTTTCCGGGCACGGAGCCTGTTTCAGGCGCATTTGAGGCATCCTGGAGCCCAGGCGGCACAGAGTACGATGTCGCCATCAGTAAAACTAAAAACTGCGCCACACCAGTTTTCAGCAAAAAGGTGAGAACCACCTCAGTCAACGTACCAGGCGTTAAAGCGGGCGCGTATTTTTTCTGTCTTAAAACGAAATCCGAGGACGGACACACTGTGTCCGCCCGTAACACGCCCGTTGAGTTCACGGCAAAGTAATCACCGCGCGAGAGCTGCTGCCCCGAACAGGGCCTTGAGATCCTGATCATTAAACGAGAGACCGAGACCACCGAATGGAACGGGGCCTTTTTTTTCCTCGTACGTAAGCGGATTGCGTTTGCGTGTAATATCGTCAAGACCAGCCATCAGGTAAATGTGGTCGAGGAACAGCACCTGCATATAGGCTTTTAGTCTCGCTACACGGCGCCACTCATTATCGTAACTTTTGAAGTCAAACGCCTCGAGTGAGAGCCGAATGCGGTCGCGAAAGAAGTGCATGTCCATCGCGCCACCACCGGTGCTCTCAAATAGCCCAAGCCTCGCGGTCACGAAGTACCAGCGTTTAGCGAGCTGCAGGTTAAACCGCAGTGACTTACGCTCAATTACACGCTCACGGGTGTTAGTAGATCCTGGTTTATCCGCGGTCGCGGGTTCTGTGTCGAGTTGCTCAGTTTTGGTATCACGCACACTCTCGACAACGTCCGTCATACCAACAAGATAAAAACGGTCCGGACGGGTTTTGAAGACTACGTTAAAGTATGTCTGACCAGTTTTATCGGCGCGCCCCTCACCGTGCGTATCGATAATGAGCTGCATTTTTGTCGCGGGGGACAAGACTTCACGAAGATCCTTGACCGCCGCCTCGATCTCCTGAATAGCGGTATCATCATTGACAAGCTTACCGATCGTTCCCTCGCCCTTCTCGATTTTCTCACTGATCAGACGAATATTCTTGGTCGCTCCCTTAACCTCGCCCATACTCTCGTCAAACGAGGCGATGATGCGATTGAAACGCTCTTTATTGCCGTCATCCAGCACCTCATTGAGGTTACCTGTGAATTTTTTAAGGTTCGCCAAGGTTTTATCAAGATTCATCACGATATCCAGAACCCGATCCGGATGGTCTCCCACGGCTCCCCGGATTGATGCGCCCGTCTTACGGAGATCGGCTGTCAGCGTCTCGATATTATCGAGAATATTACGGATAGAATCTTCGCCGGCGTCATTTCCCATCACGCTAGCCAGAGTGCCGGTAATTTTCTTTACGTCTTTTCCGATATTGCCAAGCAGGGACATCACGCCCTGCATATCCATCTGGTCATCTGACTTCGGAATTTGGCCACCTTCGGCGATATACTCACCCGTATCATCAGGACGCACGATCTCAAGATAAACGTCACCAAGAAGACCGCGGGTTCTTACCTCCATTTTACTTCCGACAGGAAGCTTTATGTTGGAGTCCACCTCAACAATAATCCGAGTTGTATTAACATCGAGCTCTACAGACGCGACCTTACCGATCGTCACGCCATTTGTTTTTACGTGGGTTTTGGGGATAATTCCGGCCGCGTCTTTGAGAACCGTAAAATATTTTTTACGCGATGAGTCTTTCAGCATATTGGGGTTCAAAACAAACAGCATGTAACCCAGCGTGAACAGCGCCACGATAGTGAACACACCTACTTTGAACTCAGTACCCATTTGTTTCCACATAACCAATTCTCCAAATATTCCTTCTGATTATCGGCACCACTTATAAGCACTTTAATCACGACCAGAACTCAGCCTTGTGCCCACGGCTAGAGAAACTCCATCGGCCCCTCGACCTTGCCGGAGAAAAATTGCCGGACAACCGGATCCTTTGTGGATTTGAAGTCTTTTGGTGCTCCCGCCAAGGCGATTTTTCCTTTGTACAAAAAGATAATGTATTCACCAGTCGCCAAGGCCGCTTTGAGGTCGTGAGAAATTACAATCGAGGTAATCCCCTCAATTTCTGCGTTAACCCGTACAATAAGCTCATCAATCATCTCAGACACCAAGGGATCCATCCCCGTTGTCGGCTCATCATAAAGAATGATTTCCGGACGGGACACAAGTGCCCGCGCGAGGCCCACGCGTTTTTTCTCACCTGTCGACAATTCGGTCGGGAACTTATGCTGCATATTAGGAAGACCAACCTGCGCCAAGGTCATCTCCACTCGCTTCAGCATCTCGTCCAATGGTAATTTTGTATGTTCTTTCAGTGGAAAAAGTACGTTTTCGCCCACGGTCATGGAGTCAAAAAGAGCCGCTTGCTGAAATAACATACCAAATTTTTTGCGATATTGACGAAGCTCCTCTTGCTCAAAATCCGTGATGTCGATCCCATCAACGATGATCCGACCCTCGTCAGGTTTAAGAAGTCCCATAATGTGTTTGATCGTGACAGATTTTCCCTCACCCGATTTACCGACTATGAACGTGATTTTCCCCCGGGGAATCTCGAGATCAAGATGATCCAGAACGGCTCGGGCACCGAATCTCTTGGTTATATTTTTGAAGGTGATAATCGATGTCATGCTCAAAGCCTCAACTGCACATACGTTATGAATACATCACAAAATAAAATGACCAAAAGCGTCATAACAACAGATGTCGTCGTCGCCCGTCCCACGCCCTTCGCGCCTCCGCTCGCGTTCAGTCCATAACGGCAGGCGATCGACGCGATAATAATTGAGAACACAAATGCCTTCTCAAGGCCGTTGAATATATCTCTGGCATCGACCATCCATTTAATTCGGTCAATAAAAATCCCGACATCAACATCAAATACCGCGACACCCGTCACGAACGCTCCGAATGTCCCGACAAAAATAAAAATCGCACAGAGAAGCGGGATGATCAGCATCGAGGCGATCAAGCGCGGTACGACCAAATAGTGAATAGGATCCACTGCCATCGCCTCCATCGCGTCAACTTGCTCGTTCACCCGCATAGTTGAGATTTCCGCGGTCATCGCCGATCCCGCACGCCCGGTAAGGAGAAAGGCTGTCATCAAGGGGGCCATCTCACGCGTCAGAGCTTTGGCGGTAGCGGCCCCCATAATGCTCTCGGCGCGGAAAATCTGGAAAATCCCGCCAATTTGCAGTGCGAAAACGGCGCCCGTGAAAAATCCTGTCAAAATAATAATATTGAGTGATTGATTACCGACAAACTCAAGCTGCTGAAATATCAAATCCCAGCGAATCGGTGGCGTGCATGCCTGTCTGAATATCTCATAAATGTATCTGCCGAAAGCGCCGAGATTGGTCAGACGCTCCGTCGTCCAGCGCCCGACTAACGAGACACTGCCCACTACTGAATTTTTGATCGTTAATGTCGCCAAAAGTAAGTAACCCTAAAATCACGTTAAACCATTTATTCCTAATATGATTGTACGTGCTTTCGGGGGTTATTCTCACTAGGCAGGTATTGCCGGTGTTGGGGTATTTGTTATGAAAATAACAGGACTTACCGCCCGCTGGCGTAAAGCTCCGAAAAACTCAGAATACCGGCCATGGTATGAATATCAGTGGTCTGATCATCCACGCGCAGCTCCCAGACACCCTTTGATCTTTGTGACTCCTGGATGTCTTTTGAAAGCCTAGCCATGATTTGATCCTCAGCCTTTGCCCTGGCCCGCAGTATCACAAGCTCATCGGCTGGGATACGATCAAGATCCTCGCGCACAGGCCGTGGGAGACAACGGTTAAATACAGCGCCATCCAGCTCATAGCCCATAGACCTCAACTCAGTGCGAAGTGCCTCCGCCGCGCGGGCCGCGGATTTATGAGGGACCGCCACAAGCACAAAACTCGTAGATTCCTGATGAAGAATATTGAGCACCCGCTCACCGGAACGATGAAAACCCTCAATGACCTCCTGCATCAACAGGATAAACTCCCCGAAGGACTTGAGAGCTCCGAAGCCAGTCACACTCGTGACTCCACCGAGAATTTTCTCGCTCAGAGCGGCCACTTTGCCAAACCCGAGACGCCCAGCCATAACAATCGGCTTCAGCAATCTCGACATGACTTTATTCTCCACAAACCCTGACAAGACATTTGGTCTGGCGAGAAAATCAAGGGCATGGGTATCCGGAGGGGTGTCCAGCACGATCAAATCCCAGTCGGGACTCTCAGCCAATTCCTGTAGCCTCGCCAGCGCCATGTATTCCAATGGCCCGCTTAGGTTGGTGGACGCGGCGACATACAAAGGGTCACGCAGGATACGGTCTGCTATATGAGGTGATGGTGCATGCTTGCGAACCATACCGTCAAAAACCGCCTTCTGATCAAGCATGGCAGCGTGAAGAACTCCCTTAATGCCCGCGGACTCAGGAAACATCACAGGACGAAGTTCATGACCCAGCTCGATTCCCAATGCCGCGGCAAGGCGTTTTGCGGGATCAATACTCAGGAGTGCCACACGTCGCCCCAGTCTGGCAGCGTGAATGGCTAAAGCTACCGATGACGTGGTCTTGCCGACCCCACCCGCGCCGATTACTATTATGACCCTTTGTGACAGCAGCATTGTCTCCACCGGCGCGCCAACAATAACGCCATCTATGCCACCAGATAAAAACCGCTCACCAGTTTTCTGACTCATCGAGTTCCTCCCAGCAGCTTATCGACCGTAGCCTCAGTCAATGGCTCGTCAATATCCCCCAACTCCGGCAGCAAAAAAACCGGAAGGTGATTCAAATCCTTTAAACCTGACATGCCCTTGGCGTATTTTTCGAGAGCGAGACTCTGCCTCGTCTCGCGACCGCGCGCGAATTCAAACGCGCTGGAATGACTCCCAGTCCCGGCTGCGTCAACATGTCTCAGGCACCGATTCATAACAACCGCGCCAAGACGCGTTGGTGATTTAGAAGCGAGAACAGGCAAAAACTCAATTGCCTCACTTATAACAAGGTCCTCCGGCACCGCTACATAAAGCGACGCGCATTGCTCGGGATCAGCCAGCCAATCCTTGACCAATTTAGTTTGCTGCAGAATCGGACCCGCCAGTCCTGACTTCAGCACCGCGTCAGGTGTTGTCATCAAGCTAAGAAAATGACCTGACGCGTAGCCATCGAGTATAACCAAATCAGGGCGTTCGCGAGGAGCCAGATTTACAGCGTAAAAGATCCGCCCAAGAAGCATTAGCTCCGAGAAACCAGGAATGGCGGTAAAAAAACTATGGACGACTTTATTCGAGACGATCACGTCTAAAAGATTTGATTTCATGAGGTGCTTGGTGATGAAGTCCTTGAAGTTTCCACCGGGCGTAAAATTTGCGACTCCGAGTTGTCCCGACCATTTTTCTTCATGGGTGACACCAGTTATCCCGAGCAGCGGCCCGATCTGCTCAACGGCTGCCTGCTCAACGACCAGGACACGGCGCCCCAGTGCGACTGCCCTGGACGCGAGCGCGCATGACACAAGAGTCTTGCCAATGCCGCCCTTACCCGTTACCAGGAGCAGTTTTTTGTGGGTTAGCAGATCATCAATCGCTTTGGTTTGGGTCACGTCATACGCCTTGTGATCGCGAGGTAATAACGAGGAAGCACCTTTTCTTCTACCGCGGTTTCAAGCAATTTGGTAGCGGCCTTTCCAATCGTGATATGTCCCGCGTGAGTCACGGCCGTCAAATACTCCTTGCCTCCGCCGTCAATCCGGCTTGTATCATAACTCACAAGGAAAACTTGCTCATATCCCATTGGAGCGTAAACTTCCCAATAACGCAGATCGCGACCGTCACGCAGCCTAAGCGAGGCCTGATTAAACGCCGTCACACGATTCTCCACACCAAGTACCACCGGCCTTGATGGCCCGTAATGGCCAGAAGACACCAGGTTCGCGTCCTTCTCAAACAGACTATATGACAGCATGATTTCATCCATCCGGCCCGCGAGGCCAGAGGAATTAAGAAGGCCCTGAAGGTGATTCCTTAAGTCGGCCACGTCGCTTTTCGCCTGCCCCAACATAGAGACAATTTCCCGGATGATCAGGACTTGATAAAGTATCTGGTTCGCGAACCTGTCGCGCTCCATGGCGTCGCCCTTGACGCAAAAATAGACAACAAGATACTGAGCCGCGCCCCAGTTAAGCCCAAGATACCAGCTGGCCTCCCGCTCCTTGCGAAGCTTTCCGCTCAATTTTATGTCAAGCCATGGAACAGGATCAAAAAACACGCCGCCCATCGCAGATAGTTCCCGCGGAATTTTCCGGTTGGACGCCTCCAGGTAACTTGCGACGGACGGAAGCTTCTGAGTCATCAGAATACCGATCTGCGCGCCAATCGCGTCCAGCTCCCGCTTGGTCCGCTGGAGATCAGACTGCGCCTGTGACCCGAACTCACTCAGTACAATCAAACCGACGGTCTCAGAGCCTGCCCTGACGGGCACCAAAGTCAGCATACCCTCAGTCGCTGGCGTAGACGCACGACCGCGGAAAACATCAGACGTACCGGACTCAGACCTCATTGTGGCGGCGGAACCTGACGAGGGAGACTCACCACGCTCCCCAGGAAGAATCTGGGTTGATCCCAAATCAATGATTTCCTCGGGCTTGAGAGTAGCTCCAAGGTCGACATCCCGATCCTCTGTTATTGGCTCAGAAAACGACGCGCTCTGCTCCTGACCTGTCAGATGCAAAACCAATGTGGAGCGAATCGTAAAATAAGGGGCGACTGAACGGGTCATACCCCGCGCTTTCTCCAAATCCCCGGTTGAGTAAATCACACCCCCGGGAGAAATTCCGTCGGCCAGAAAAACACTTACCACGCAATCGGGATAAATCGTCCTAATAATTTCCGCGGATCCACTCAAATCCTCGGCAATCTCAGACTCACGATTCAGACAGGAAACAAGGTAATCCAGGTTCTGCGCGACCGCCTCCGGCCACGCTAATAAAGGCACTACATGACTTGATGTCAGTGACTCCGCAGTCGGGGCTTCCACCGTTACTTTTACCCTGAGCCTCTCCATAATTCTTCGAATATGTGTCGCGACACCTGACATCTCGTGATCCTGCGCCAATTTCAGGGCGATATTCAAATAGTCACCACGACGACTGAGTCCTGACCGGACCAGGTGAGAGCCAAACCATAAATACGACAGCACCTGTACCAGGATGTTTCCATCGGTTTTCGCGCCTTTTAGAGCCTTGTCGAATAATTGCTTAACGTCACGAGATCCGGTCAATTCCCCGGTTCTCGCGATAACAAGCATCTGAACGGTCCGCTCCGGCTGGATCCAGCGCCAGCGCGAGTTCTTGGCCCGCAGACTCGATAACCACTCATAAATATCAGTGTTTTTCGTCAACTGCCTGCCATACTCAATCTCAAACATTACCGGGAACACGATCAAAAAAAGACCGAGAAAGTCTTCCTGCCATACGGCCAAATCCTCGTCTCCCCGCCGCTTCATCCACTGCTCAATCACTTTGCCAAAGCTCGCCCTTGTGTGATCATCCTCGCCCCGGGCGAAAACAAGCAGCGCAGTAACGACATTACTGAATAAATCCTCACGCCCGCCAACCGCACGCCGGCGTCTCAAAAAATCCTCACCAATTTTAACCAGGCGTTGACGCTTACCCTGCAGAAGCAGGCCAAACATTAAAATCGCCATTGACTGCGGACTGAGCCAGTTCCGGCTCGGAATTGTGAAGCGCACTTCGGCATTCAATTCGTCCTGCCCGGAAAATTTTCCATTAATCAGATCAATATACTGTCTGAATACAAGCATGCTGCCGTACGCCAGTCGATCCTGATCCCGATCCACCCGGTGAGCCCCCTCACGCAGATGAAGGGCTATATCTTCCATCCTGCCTTTCACATAATCAATCGTCATGGCCCGCGTTAGTGAGACGTACCCGGAAGACCTCGAGTACCCTGCCTCACGGGCGAGACGGTCAGCGGTATCAAACAGCCTATAAGCGCTGGAAACAGCGCCAAGCCTCGTGAGCATCGCCGCGCGATCGGCGGTGACTTTAATTGCCATGGAAATGGATGCGCGCCCCGAAACAACTTCACGACGCGCCGCATCGTGAGCCATATCGGCGAGTTCGGCATTTTGACGACCACCGACAACCGAAAGCAGATATTTCAGTTTGGCTCCCGCAAATAAAGTTTCGACAGCGTCACCGCGTTGTCGCCAGTTGGCCCAACAAAGTTTTAACCCCGTGACAATCCCTCCGCGACGGGACCCACTGGTGATAATATCAATCGCGATATTCAGGTAAAGCCGCACCCGGTCGGCCCACCCCACAACAGGAGCTCTCTGACCGATGGCTGCAAGCCCCCGGTGGATGAGTGTCGTAGCTTCTGAGATATTTCCGCAGACCATATGAAGTTGGGCAGCCTTCGCGGCGGCCGCGGAATACTCAACTCTGGACATTGGCTGCTTCAGCAGCTCCGCGTATCGCTGCAAGGCCACCTTAAAGTTTGTCTGCCCGGCGTTAACATCCGCAAGCCGCTCAATAACGCGCCTGCGCAAGCCTTGATCCAGACCAGATG
This sequence comes from Oligoflexales bacterium, assembly GCA_947468665.1. Taxonomy (GTDB): domain Bacteria; phylum Bdellovibrionota_B; class Oligoflexia; order Oligoflexales; family RGVZ01; genus CAMDKS01. The sequence goes on from CANILH010000012.1 coordinate 44,243, forward strand.
CATGAGCACTATCGATAATCTCAAGGGCAATACGGTAATAGTTGTTGGCCGCGGTCCAGCCCTGCTTCAGTTTGATTGCGTCACCAGCCTCAAGGTTATACTTGAGCGCCATTTTTTCACGATCGGGACTTGGCGTGGTTTGGTCGCGACTTTTGTTAAGATGTTGCGCGAGGGCGAACAGCATCTGATCCTTTGGCCGCTCAATTGTCGCAAGCAATTGACTGGCGATCGCGCCATGAAGATCCATGAGCTCCTGATCGTCAATCACGTCATAAATTGCGTCGCGAACTTTTTTGTGGATAAAAATATACGCTTTCCCGAGATGCTTTGTATCAGCTGGTTCCGGATGACGAACAAGGAGACCATCGTCAATCGCCCTCTCAATTAACTTAACAACATTGGCCGACGAGTTGCGCCCGGCGAGCAGAAGAGTCTCATACTGGAATGACATCCCGCACGTCGCGGCAGTTCTTAGAATCGTGAGATCGGCACCTTTAAATTCAGAAATTCGGCCGAGAACAAGATCAACGGCGGTCAGACTGACTTTCGCTCCCTGAATTTCTTGAATATTCCATTCCCACCCCTTCTCTTTACGGTTGACCCGGATCATGTCGAGAGCCACCATGCGTCGCGTCAGCTCAACAAGCCGCATGGGAACACCACCGCTCCTCGCGACGAGATGTTCGACCAAATCGCGCCCTTCGAGAGGGTTCTGACGCAATAACGCGGAAACAACATTATGTGACGCCTCAAAATCCAACGCTCTGAGCGCAACCTCCGCGAATCTGAGCTTCAACCCACGGAATTTCGCGATAAATCGGTTGAATGGCGTGTCAGGAGCCCCAAGGTCAAGTCGACAGCCTATGACCAGTTGAAATCTCAGTGAGTTGGCGTTGGAGAAAAACTGGTCAATCAGCGCAAGACTCTTCTCATCGGCCCAGTGGACATCGTCAAGGATCATGACAAGCGGTTGTGACTCGGGGACCAGACATTTCGTAAAATCAGAAAACGCTTTCGCGAACCGGGCATAACGATCGCCATCAATGTCGATACCGTCTTCCGGCTCAGGAATATCCTGAAGAAACGGCTTCAGACCCGGCACAACTGAAGCGACAAGATGCACTTCTGGACCGATCACCTGTTTCAGACGCCGCGATAAAACGTCGGCATCAACCGGAGACGTCTTGGCGGTCTTGACCAGCAGCTCGTTAAACGCGTTCGCAAGAGCGTTAAAGGGCAGCGCATTCTCGTGCTGCGTGAAAACACCACTGACAAATTTAATGCGCTGAATCGCGAGCGACGCCTGAAACTCGTCCAGCAGGCGGGTTTTACCCATCCCTGGTCCGCCACTGATAACTGTAATCCTCCCGCGCGCTTTAACTTCTGCCACTTGTTTATACTCGTTTGAGATAGCTGTCAGTTCCTTCCCGCGCCCCTGAAGAGGCACTTGTGCTGACACCGCGAAAAAACTATCTTTGAGAGCCAGGGGGAACGACGGCACAGCGCGCGGTTTTAGCTCCCACAGCGCCTTTGCGCGAAGCAGATCTGCAGACAGCGAAAACGCAGTCTGATAACGATCATCTGGTCTCTTCGCAAGTAATTTATGAATAATTTGAGCGACCACCGAGGGGACGTCAGGCCTCAGGTTCTGAATCGGCTCGGCTTCCGAGGCTTGATGCGCGCGCTCAAGATCGGCCCGACTCTCACCACTAAACGGCGGATGCCCGGTGAGGATCTCGTACAGAACGCAGCCGAGCGAGTAGAGATCAACCCGATGGTCAGGTACGCCAAAACCCGTGATAGTTTGCTCAGGCGCCATGTAGATTGGGGTGCCTGCCCGTTCTTCCGCTGAACCATCGTCACGGCCGATCATCGTCCCGAGACGCGCCACACCGAAGTCGAGGACGCGGACATGTACGCCGCGATCGTCACCGGCCGCCTGACTGATGATAATGTTGTGCGGCTTGATATCCCTGTGAATTATATTTTTTCCATGGGTGTAGTCCAGCGCGTCAGCGACCTGGAGCCCCACCTGAAATAAAAACGCGAGATCCTTGCGGCCGTCCGCCGTAAGGCTGTCCTTGAGGTTTTTCCCCCGGGCATAGTCCATCACGATGTAATAACCGCCCGTAAAATCTTTAGACTCCTCTCCCTGGAAAATCCCAAGCTCATGGAACGCGATAATATTTGAATGATAGAGCCTGCTCATTACAGCTGCCTCCTTCTGGAAGCGGAGTAAATCAGATGATGACATCTTTTGAGTTCGATGAATCAGTTTAATAGCGACATCATTGGATGGATCATCTACGTGAAAGGCGCGATAAACAGCTCCCATGCCTCCGCGACCGAGCTCCTGCTCGATGCAATAGCGCTGGCCAATCCACTTACCTGTGAATCTGTTTGAGGGGCCGCTCACGAAACCTCCCGTTTTAATTCAGGCGAACAACACAATAAAATCCATGATTTAACACTTTGGTTGATCGGCTGCTTATGGAGAAAGCATGAGTTCCGGATCTTTTGCTCCCGCTTTGACGGTTGGAGCCAGGGCGTGTAACATATCATAAGGATTTGTTTTTTAGACAATTTTGAATCGAAACCACCATCCGTTTCCCTGCAAGGAGCACCTCATGGCCCAAGTCGCGCCATCTACCACAATCAAACTCCAAAATTTCCATAACGTCTCCGCCGACGCTATACGCCATTGTAAAATAATAGGGACTCTTGGCCCGTCATCCTCTGATGAGAAAACCCTTCGCGAGCTCATCCTGGCTGGACTCAACATCGCGCGCCTGAACTTCAGTCACGGCGAGTACGATGTTCACAAGAAAAATATCGAGATGGTTCGCCGTATCTCTGCCGAGACCGGTTATCCCGTCGCGATATTGCAGGATCTTCAAGGTCCCAAAATCCGTTGCGGAAAGCTAATCGACGGCGGCATAAACATAAAGCGGGGTGAAACCTATACCCTTGTATTCGGCGTTGAGCAGACTGACCCGAAAATCATCCCGATTGACTACAGGGATCTTGTTAAGGACGTCGCCGTAGGACAGCGCGTGATGATGGATGACGGAAATTTCATTCTTCGCATTGATGCCATAAAGGGTGACAACGTTATTGTCCGGGTCGAGGATGGCGGCTACCTGAAGCCCCGCAAAGGCGTGAACTTTCCTGACGCGAAACTTTCACTGCCAGCGATGACCGACAAGGACAGCCGGGATCTGCTGTTTGGAATACAAAATAATGTTGATTACGTCGCGCTGTCTTTCGTGCAGGGGCCTGAGGACGTTTACGGCATCAAGAAAATGATTAAGGCCATGGGATCCGATATTCCTGTTATCGCGAAAATCGAGAAGCTTCCCGCCATCGAGACCATCGACGAGATCGCCATCGCCGCTGACGGACTTATGGTTGCCCGCGGAGACCTTGGCGTCGAGGGCGACGTAGAGCGCGTACCGGGATTTCAGCGCCTGATTCTCGCCGCTGGAGCCCGCCACGCCAAACCGGTCATTGTCGCGACCCAGATGCTGGAGTCCATGATCGAGAACCCGCAAGCCACGCTTGCCGAGGTTGCCGATGTCGCCAACGGCGTTCTTGACGGCGCTGACTGCGTGATGCTTTCCGGTGAGGTTGCTTCCGGAAAATACCCGGTTGAATGCGTCAAAACCATGGTCAACATCATTAGCGAAGTGGAGCACTGGACCTTCAAACGTCCTGACCGCTTTTCGGACGTCGCTTTTGATCCCAAGAAAACCTGGGAAGATCACGAAGCGATCGCCCGCGCCGCCTGCGAGGCTGCCGACTCCCTCAACGCCAAGGCTATCGTCGCATTAACCCTGACCGGCAGCATTGCCCGCAGTATCGCAAAATGGCGCCCGAAGACACCCGTTATCGCGATCTCGCCACGCCCGGAAGTAGCGAACAGGATGAGCCTTATCTGGGGGGTTTATGGCATGCAAAACCCGCTGTTTTACAACACCGACGAGCTCTTGCAGCAATTACCCGAACTTCTTAAAAAATTAGGCCTTGTCGTGTCTGGCGACACGATTGTCATCACTGCCGGCATCCCAATCAATCAGGTGCGTCCCACCAATATGGTTAAAATCGATCGGATACCTTAGGGTCATGCCGGTGAGCGTGTTGCGACCGGCCTCTTTACTTTTGTAGAGCATCGCGTCAGCGCACTTCACGACATCCTCAGGACGTCCGCTAAATTTCGGTGGTACCCAGCAAAGGCCCATGCTGCATGTTACGCGGACCGAGTGCTCCTGAAAATCGAATAATTTTCCTTCGATAATCCGGCGCACGTTATCGACCTTAGACATCATGACGAGAGGATCCATACCTCTCAGTACAATAATGTATTCATCGCCGCCGTAACGGGCCGCAAAATCCGTTGACTCAAAAAACTTGTTGTCGCCGAGTATATGCCCCACTGACTTTATGATAAAACTGCCGACCATGTGATTCATAGTGTCATTAACTCTCTTGAAGTGATCAAGATCGATCATAATCACCGCGAGCCCCGATGTACCCTCCTGGTTTTCTTTTAGCGCCATCGCGAATTTCTTAAGAAACCCGCGCATGTTCGCCAGCCCCGTCAGCTCATCGGTCTGATTCATCACCTGAAGTTTATGGACCGAAGCCCTCAAGTCATCAGCCGCCAACTTATGATTGAAAACAGTCGTGATTTTTAATTTTAATATCGCCGCGCTGGTCCGCGTCGATATGACGTCATCAGCTCCCGCGTTATAATTGTTTATCGCGAGCTCATCAAAACCCTCATCTATCGTCGCCATAACGATGATTCCCGCGTGCCTTTTGCCGTCTATCTTCCGAATATGAAGAACCAGTGCCTCTGAGTAACCGGACGAAAACCCACTGATCACGACAACATCAGAGTGGATTCTCTTATAGAGCTGGGCCGCAGCCTGTGGATCACTCTCCAGATCTATCCGACTGAGTGATGTCCCCATGGAATCCCGCAAACCCATATCGAGTATATTCGCATCATTCCGGTCGCGACTGACAACCAGAAGAGACAAAGGTTTTGAAGGCACCTGCAAAACCACAAAATCCTCCAAATCGCTCTAAATTCATACGGGTCGGGCCAATCCCTCCCCCAGCCACTTATCGTCCCGCGTCCAAAAAAACTTAATTTAGTCACAAAATTTCTCTATTTATCCTGTAATTTCGGGCTCGAAACATAAGCCACAAGGTGCTCTTCCGAAGAGTCACTACAGATGTACTTTTCGTCACCCGATAACCTCAAGGCACGAATAAATTTAAGGGATCTGAACCTTGACGGACAAAAACCCATTCAATTCCAATCACGCGTCCATGCTTGTAGCGGACCCACCCCAGCTAGAGTACAGCCTGTGGAGGCGCGCTCTGCGAGTTACCCTCGCTGTTATGGGCTGCGTTATAATAGGAACAGGACTGGCCACCTACTCTTGGCTTAATTCCCTCGGTGTTTTCAAACTTGACCACCGGCAAATCGACACTTTGACCAACTTTAATTATCAGAATAATTCGCTGGTATTTGACCGTAACGGTGCCAAAATCGGCGAGTTCTTCGAACGCTACCACGTGTTCGTACCGCACACGAAACTTCCAAAACACTTTATTGACGCACTTATAGCCATTGAAGACCGCTCCTTCTATGAGCATCACGGCGTCGATTTTAAAGGCATCGCACGGGCTCTCCTCATCCGTTTTAAATCAGGACGAGCCAGACAGGGCGCCAGTACGTTGACTCAGCAACTTATCCGCAACACGATTCTGACCCCGGAAAAAAGCCTCAATCGCAAGGTTCTTGAAATCGCGTGGGCACTTGAGGCTGAACGCTACATCCCTAAAGATAAAATTCTCGAGATCTATACCAACAGTATTTTCCTTGGAAACGGCGCCTACGGAGTGGGGGCGGCGGCACAACGTTATTTCGGAAAAAGCATTGAAGATACGACACCGGAGGAATCGGCGTTGATCGCCGGCCTCTTCCAGTCACCCAGTCGCTTCAATCCCGCGAAATATCCCGAACGAGCTAAAACCCGGCAAATCCAGGTAATCAACGCTATGCGTAAAACAGGAGTTATAACTCCTGCGCAGGCCACCGCGATGCGCGCAGCCCCCCTGCACTACCACCCTTATAAATTTATGAACGAAGGTTCCACTGCGTGGTTTGTGGATTACATTCAGGAAACGCTTCCAAAACTCCCCGGATTTGAGATCAAAAACACTAAACAAACCGGGCTTAGAATTTACACAACACTCGACAACAGCCTGCAGGCCCTTGCGCAACGATCAATTTCCGTTTACGACTCGCGTCTGAATGACTTGCGGACAAGGGTAGGAATGGTTCCGGATTCTATCAATGGCGGAAATAAAAAAGCCACGATTGAAGCGTCAATGCTTGTAACCGACCCCCGCACCGGTGATATTCTCGCTATGATCGGAGGACGCGACTATGCGAAGTCCCAGTTTAACAGAACAGAAAACGCGCTGCGGTCTCCGGGCTCAGCGTTCAAACCAGTCGTCTACGCCCAGGCGCTCATGCAAGGATACAAGTGGAGTGACGTCATCTATGTATCTCCGGTGAATATCGATAACTACCGCCCCCGAAACATGGAAGACGACTATCTGACCGAGACTACAATGATGCGGGCTTTCTATAAGAGCATGAATGCTCCCACTATGGAAATCGCCACAAAAGTCGGCCTTCAGTCAATTACCGGTCTCGCTAGGAAAATGGGGATTCAATCCTCCATCAAAGACGAGTTCGGGTCTGCGCTTGGCTCTTCGGACGTCACAATGACTGACCTCGCACGCGTGTACGGGACATTCGCGGCGGGCGGGATTCTGACCGAATTGAGCCCTATCTCAAAAATAACAACCGCCGACGGGACTGTCGTATGGCAGCGTAAAACGATCGATCAAAGGCAGACGCGTGTACTGAACTCGCAAATCTCATATCTGATGACCCAGGGGATGCGGGCGGTACTCACCAGCGGAACCGGATTCAAAAGCTCCGATCTGGCCGCCTATGCGGCCGGGAAAACCGGGACGAGCAACAATAGCTCGGACAATTGGTTCTGCGGCTACACGGCAGACCTCGTCTCCGTTGTATGGGTTGGCACTGACGAGCACGCGCCAATCTACGGTAATGCAACCGGTGGATCTGTCGCGTTACCTATCTGGGATCAGTTCATCAGGGGATCAAAGAGCTACCGGCCAGCCCGCGAGTTTTACCGTCCGGATGGAATTGTGGAGGCTACAGTTCACCCCGTTTATGGACACCGCACCCCCTCCGGAGCGCGAATGTATTTCCTGAGCAATGACCAGCCAAAGGAAACTGAATCCGCGCTTGAGACAATGGAAAACAGCAGCACCGGAGGCTACCGCCATGTTTTCCGTCACTAAGATCAAGGTAATCATTTTGACACAGGCATTATTATCGACATGCCTCGGCGCCGGCGCGCTTGAGGCCACAACGACACCGGCTAAATTACCAGAGCCTGCAAAAGTCGCGACTGTCGCTCAAAAGCAACCCGAGGAGCCCGCAAAAACTCCACTCGCGCCGCAAAAAACACCTGCACATGCGGAGAATACGAAACCATCCAATGACGCCGCGGCGGAGCAGACCTGCTCAAAACTATTTCAGAAGTTTACGCTACCGTTACAGGATCTGTGGAAGAGGCGGGGGCCTGATCTCCGGCCCGAGAATACCGACGGCTACGCGCTCATCGAGGAGATCACTTCAGAGCAATGCAAGGACGCGGAAACCCGCAAGGCGCACATTGAGTTGCTTGCGCGGATTCTAAACAGTCACTCAGGTAAAATCGGCGTCATTCTGCCAATCACTGGTAATACCTACAGCAAGCACATGATCGCGGCGTTTGAGGCGTATGTACGGTCAAGTAATCTCGATCCAAAAAAGATCCTGGTTGTCATTGACAGTCAAAGTAAAGATGAGCATGTTTATCAGGCCTTAGCAAGCCTGATCTTTGAGCATAGGGTCACCGCGATCGTCGGCGGCACAGAAGCAAGCGAGGCCACCATCCTCCGTGCTTGGGCCGCGAAGGTAATGGTCCCGACTTTTTTGATGAGTGAGCCACCGGCGACCGCGCCAATAGCGTTCGTCTACTATGCGCACCCGACGGAGAAATCACTGGCAAAGGCGGCTGCCGACGCGAACGTCCGCTTTGGGCATAAACGAGTCTCGATCCTGAGTCCCTCTGATCAACACAGCGACCAATTCATCTTCGCATTTGAGGAGGCCGCTAAAATTAACGGCATTACCATCACCGATAAGGTTCCATACGATTCCAGGAGATTTGACTCCATGGAATCCGCCGCTCGCAAAATATTCCACCTCGACGCGAGCGAGCGTCGCGACGAGCTCAAGAAACTTTATGAAAGCGCCAAGAAACAGGCCGCTAAATCGGGAGAGCGATTTAACCCAAAGATGGTCGCGCTGCAACCGGACATTCAGCAGGACGCCGTTCTGATCCCGGACAACTTCAAAATGGTACGTCACTTCGCGAAGATCTTTGGCTACCTGGGTGTCAGGCGTATGCCGCTGTTTGGCCACTATGAGTGGCGCAGCCAGGGCCTGATCTCACCATGGGATAGCTTCATGAACGGATCCTACTTTGTCGACTTTCAGGGAGCCTACACATCACTGCCCGACCCGATAAAGATTTCAACACCCGACTCACCATATTTGGCGGCTGCGGATAAAATCGAACAGGCAGACTTTTCTCTCATAGCCTGGCGGGCTATAGAATGGCCCCTTAAACTCAGTCAAAAAAAATCAGACATGCGCCGAAAAATGGACAAACTAATCCCTAAAAAACCAGAAAACCGAACTGATGTCAGTTTTGATGCCAACAACACGATCAACTGGGCACCGTCAGTTTTTACGGTGACAGGTAACGGTTCAAATACGGGTCATATCAATCTGCTTGGTCAGTGAATAGCGACTTGACCTGTGGACTCCACGACAATAGCGCCGTTAATAACGCAAGCGGATCCTGACAACCTGACAGGAGAGTCCAGTTTAATTCCCACGTCAACAGCTGCGCCCGAGCGTACCGTCCCCTCGCGGACCAATGCCGCGTCCATTAAAACAGAGAATCCAGCTCCCGAAGACTCCTGAACCGCGGACATTGAGGTGCCATCCGCGAGGGTCATCGTGTATTTTACCGGGCACACTAATTTCCATGTGAACAAATCCTCGGTCGATTTATTCTCGATTTTCAAGCGACCAGAGGTACTAGATTCCCAATCAATGCCCGCGCTAAGATCCGATTCCCGGTCGATGCGATCCAGCTTTACAGAGACCGTACCAATACTGCGGTGATGAATACGGGCAGCCAGCTCCTTGGTCACGCCATCTCCGATCTCATAAACCTCTATCGACGCGTCCCCGATCGAACATCCCCATGTAGTCTGATTATCAGCCGGATCAGCGGCCGGCTCGCCAAGGGCGTAAAAAACGTCCTTATAAACGACGTAAGTGAACTTTCTTTGATCGGCCAGAATAACCTGCCCCATCGATGACTGGCAGGACAGCGTATCTTGTAAATAAACCAATCTCTGCGGCCTCGACACCCACGTTTTTGCGGCAGATCCATCTGGTGATGTCACTGTCGCGATGACCGCGACTTTTGAGTCTGGTGTGCCAGTTGAGCCACTCATCCGGATCCAGCGGGCGTCCACAGCGTGCCCATGATCTTCAAATTGGCATTTATCGAGCTCAGTTCCAACAGGCAACCCCGGCGAGTCGGAGTCGATCAATTTAAATTCCCTTAAGTTCATGCCGTACGTCGTGTCACGAACGTTATCCTCTCCGGCCCTATTCTCCACAGGCAGATAACCGAACTGTGACACGCATCGTGTCGTCAGTAATTTCTCCATGGATCCGGCAGATTGCTGACCGGAGTTATGACCCTTGAGGGTTTCTACCGCCTGATCGATCCATCCCGCAAAGGACGCCACTCGGGTATAAACTCCAGGCGCGCCTTTCTGGGCGCAACCTTCACCATAACTTACAACGCCAACGAGTACTTCGCTACCTGCCGAGTCTTTGGACACCATAGGGCCTCCGCTGTCGCCCTGACAGCTATCTATCCCACCGTTATCCCAGTTACCGGCACAAATCTGTGCGCCATCCACATTGTCATATTTCTCATCACATTTCGCGGTCGCAAGAACCGGGAGCTCTACCTCACGGATAACGCCATCAAATATATCACCAACAGACGTGGCATTGCCTAGGCCAACGACCATTACGGGACGTCCCTCTGCCTCGGGGCTTGAGGTGTCGCGACTAAACGTCAGCGGTGCCGCAGGACGCTCAAACTCCACGCCCTGATAATCAGCGAGATACAAAATGGCGATGTCATTTTTTGAGGTTTCCGGATCATAGTCACGATGCGCCAGAATTCCCTCGACTTTAACTGGCTTATTGAGATGAAGGTTTTCACCATCAACCATTCCCAACCCCACATGAAGTGTGCGAACGTACTCAGCGTCAACGCAGTGCGCTGCTGTTACAACCACACGCGGCGCGACAAGAGTTCCACCACAAAAGCCTTCGGTACTTGACGCGTCACTCATCAGTTGCACAAACCACGGATGGTGTTCAGCTGAAGGCTTACCACCGATAATTTTAAGTTTGGAGGCTGACTCCTGGTGGCAGGATGTCGTAACACCTAAAATAATAGTCAGGACTGATAATAAACGCACCACAGCCAACTCCTCTAGAAAAGACGAGAATAATGCAATATTAACCATATGAAATACTGCCTTACGGCATCCGACGCAACTGCAAATTGCCAACAAATCCGGGGATGAACCCCACCGTGCTCAAATCAAACGGTTCGCCGCTGCAATGGCCGGTAATTTCCCAAGAAAAACTCGGTTTCGTCAATTTTTCAGATGTTATGAGTTTCTGTCCAATGACCGCGACCCGGCTCGCGACCGCGTCACCGGAATCAACAAACTGAATACCCGCTGGAAGCACCCGACGCAGCTCGTCGGTTATCAGCGGAAAATGAGTGCAGCCAAGTACCAGCTGATCAAGACCCCTGGCACAACCAGCGATGATCGCGCCTATCTCATGCCGAAATTCGTCGTCTGTTCCGATATCCCCGCGAAGTTTCCGCTCAGCCAATTGAACCAGGGCACTTGAGCCGCAAGTGACAACCTCACAGTCCGCCGCGAACTCCCGGATCAGATCCGCGAGATACGGACGGCGAATGGTGCCAGGAGTGGCAAGCACACCGATAACTTTTGTGCGGGAGGCGGCTGCCGCGGGCTTAACCGCCGGCACGACGCCTACAACTGGAATGGGCAAAGCAGCTCTGACGGACGCAAGGGCTATCGTACTCGCGGTATTGCAAGCTATGACCAAAACATCAAATTTAG
>CANILH010000013.1 GCA_947468665.1 Oligoflexales bacterium
GCGAATCTAGCGACTAGTCTCGCCTCGCAGATAAATGACAAGACCTGCATCTCGAAAGATCGCAGGTCTTTTCTGTTTCTAAGTGCTCAAGAAAAAGTGTCCAGATCTAAGTGCAACGAGAAGTCCGATTGGGACTGCAACTCAACAGCCACTGGCATTAATAATTCAAGGATCGGGATGCTGGTCGGTATTTACTCAACATTCTGCAGGCCAAATTTCCGGATGGCACCAGAACACATTGTTCAGCATCGCAGCCAATAGATTTCGCGTCATGATTGTTGAAAAACCTGGAGTTGGTTTTTTAGATGATCCAATTAATCCCGGGACCGCAGAAAATTGCACAGACGAATTTAAGAAAGGACATACGCTTGAAAGATGGATGGAAGCTCTTAAGGCTTCCGTTCTCGCGGCCAGAAATCAACTCAATATTGACACCACGAGAATGTTAGTTGCCGGTCACTCCGAAGGTGGAATCAGTTCGGCAAAGTTTGCAGCCGACAATTCATTCGTGACGCATGCAGCGATACTTTCTGGAAGCGGACCAAATCAACTCTTTGAATTGACCGCGATTACAAGGAAAAGTAACCAAAACTTGCCCGAGAATGAAAGGGAAGCTGCAGTTGATCAAATCTTTCAAGATTATAAACAAATTCTCAGTGAGCCAAACAATTGGACAAAGCTGATGTGGGGTCATCCCTACCTTCGATGGACTTCGTTTCTAGCGACTTCGACCCTGCAAGAGCTTAAACGATCTAACGCTAAAATTTTTCTAGCACATGGCACCGAAGACCTGTCCGTTCCTATTGAGTCATTCGACTTGAATCGTGCCGAAATGCTTCGCATGGCTCGTGACGTGGTTGCAGATAGGCGCGAGGGTGCTCCCCACAACCTTAATAAACCCGGACAGAATGGTCCTGAAGGAATGCGGGAAGTTTTAACTGCAGTAGCAAATTGGTTCATGTCAAATTGAGAGAACCGCGACGAATGGCTTAATTCTCCTATGGCCGCAACGAATTGATCTCGATTTCCAAGATTCGAATTTGATCCATGATCGTATCAAACTCCGGTCGGTCGCCGTAAATCATGATTTGCATTTCCCCATAGTCGTGCTTGAGAGACGGCAAAACATGTGCCGGAGGCATCAGTTTCATCGAACCCGGATGAGCAAGATCGTACCGCGCCCACCCGCGCGGGTAAAAGCGCTCCTTGGACGCGACGACGGACTTGAGAAGTTCCAAGCCCGGTTCGTTGAGCGCAATCTCTTTCACCGACGACTTCGAGATGAGCGCCAGATCATAATAGTGGCGTGAATACCTTGTCGGCTGCGGGTTACCTTCTGGACGAAATGCCTCATGATGCAGAATGGTCGCTTTTTCCCAAAATGTCCGCTCGGCCTTGATGACTTGCACATGACATGTAGGTTTAGAAAATAGCGCAGGGTATTCTTCGGCACAATATGGGCTAATCTGAAATGCGGCGTTTGGAACCCAAATCGCCAGCGGGCCGACTTCAAGGAGAATCTCGGGCTTAATATATGTTGCGGAGAATGCCGCCGGATACTCAATGGTGATGACGTTTGGGTCGTCACCTGCAATGGCTGCACGAACTGTAGTGCCGAGAAGCGCGCTCACCTGTGGCAGTAGGTCAGCGCGTAGATACTGTTGTGCGGCTACCTGAATTTGCTTGTTGAATAGAGCTTGTTTTGATTTCGATCGCTTCGCCTCTGGGTCAACGTCGGTGATCTCGCGCCAGTCGAGGATGAGATCGATGTCTTCAGAGAATCGCTCAATGAGTTTGAATACCTTGGAAAGCGAAGTTCCACCTTTGAACAGGATTTTGCGAGATAGCAGTGGATCAGCGAACAATCTGCCAAGGGTCCAGCAAACCCAAAAATCTTTTTCAACAACAGCGTCCGACATGCTCCTGCGTTTTGCTGTCTCCTGAAAGAGTTCAGCACGTTTTTCTGCCGGTAACGCAGCAATGTGCTCCATTAGTCTTCCTTCCGGCAGATTTTTGCGATTGCAGCCTGTACCCAGCCAGTTGCGGATTGCGTATCCCGAAGAACTCGCGCGCGCAAACGAGGACTAAGCCACTTACGGATTGAAGCTATGACCGCTGGGGTAATTCGCTCAGCCCCGAGAGATTTCAAACCCTGTACTAGCAACGAACTTTCCCTGAGTTCAAAGCCGGATTCTTTAAGCGGCGTGTTTTTAAATTCAACCGTGCTTTTGCCAACCTTGAAAACACGATCTGGCCCATCGGATACATAGACTACCCGGCCAGGAACTTGCGTCGAAAGACCGAGCAGGTTGAGCGCCGACGCTCCTGTTACCTGGATACGCCATCCGAATTTCCGCGCCAATGCGTTCGCCACTGCGTCCATATCAGGTCCGAGAACCTGATTGAGCAGACTGCTGTGCTTTGGAAAATCATAAATGCCACGTATAACCCGTCGAATGGTTCCTTTTTCGACGAGGCGATGAAGTGCGATATCAATCCCGGCACGGCTCCCTAAGCGGGCGAAATCCTTTGCAGAAAACGCCCATCCACGGCCATAGGCTGAAATCGACTTAACCATCCTATTTTCTATGCTTTTTTCCATAAATTAGACCGGTCCTCTTGTAAGAAATAATACCATATTTTTCTTACAGAGTGCCAATGGAAATATTTGCGCCAAGTACTCATTTGTCCATTGCGCCGCGTCGCTCTTTGAAAACCGTTGAAATGGAAGCTCCGCGATGAGCTGTCTTAGATTTTTCCTCGCCATCTTTCGAAGACCATCCGAACCGTTCCCACTTTCCAGAGCAGACCCTTCTTGGTCCGGTATCCGCTCAAATTAACCTTTGTAACGACCTCTTTCCACGGTAAGCCCTGACGTTGTCTAAGTTCGACAATGTATCGAGCCGTCTTCAGGTCTTTGCGATCATCGAGTAGGCGACCTGCCACAAGCCGCTTCCCAAACGGTACCCGTTGCGTGAATCGGTAATTATCAACCGCCTGGCCCTTACTGTGCACTTTTCGGACGCCCATCTGGTGCAGCCGGGCCAATACGGCAGGCTTCGAGAGGCCCACCTGCTCCGCAATTTGGGATGCCGTGAAACCATTTTTTAGGTACAAATCCCTGATTATGGCCGGATCGACTGCTTTTGGGATTGCAACGAATTTAATAAAGTCAGATACTTGGAACGGGTTTGCGCGGCGTCGGCTTTGCTCCACCACCCATTTTTCCGCGTCATGACATAGAACCCCGCGAACATAATTATAGCCGATAACAATGCCATACTGTCGCTGCGCACCCAAGCTTGCGGGTTCCCGGCTCCCCGGCTATTGTAGGACAGTTCAACTCAATACTATAAAGCGGAGAACAGCCGGCAATGACAATAGACTCCCATCCAGACACCGCGTCAGCCCCAAACCAGAAGTTCTGGGGACTTGCTCTGGCCATTGCGGCCTCAGGTATCGCGACGTCTTTATATTCGATCGCCCATCATATGGAACTTCGCCGCAACGGCCATACGGAAGCCTCCTGCAATATTAATAGCGTCATTAACTGCGACGCCGTGGCCGCCAGCAAGTATAGCGAGCTTTTAGGAATCCCGCTTGGGGTCTGGGGGCTCGGTTACTTCCTTGCCATGACGGTTCTCGCCGGCACCATTTTTGCTGGTCATAAATCATCTAAAGAGCATGAGCCAGCCTGGTTTATTATGGCAGCTCTCGGCATCATCACCTCTATAGCACTGGCCGGAATCAGCCTCGGGGTCCTCGGCACCGTCTGTATCGTCTGCGTTTTGATTTATACATTGACACTTGTCCAAGGCGGCATCGCCTGGAAACTTTGGCGCGCACGCCGTCCGGATCTTGACCTCTCAGCAAAAACAATCGTCGGAGGGCTTTCAACCTCCGCGATCGCTGTGGCTATCGCCATCCTGGGGTTCAATTATCTGAAGCCTGCACCCCAGCTGCCGGGCGAGCTTCAAGATCTTCCTGGTAAGCATGATCAAAGCACGTCACTTCCCCAGCTGGCACCCACAGCGATTGATATTCCTGTAAATAAAAGCGCTTATAGCGGCATGGGAGAAGACTATCGCAAAGGCCCTGACGACGCCAAAATTGTGATCATAGAGTTCGCCGATTATATGTGTCCGGGGTGCGGGCAGACGGCCCCGATACTCGAGGACCTTCACAATCAACTTGGACAGCGCGCCTTATTTGTCTTCAAAAATTTCCCGCTATCCAACCAATGCAATTCAAGCGTCTCAAGCGACATGCACCCTTATTCTTGTGATATCGTAAGATTAGCGCGATGCTCCGGAAGCATTGGAAAGTTCTGGGATTACCACCTTAAGGCTTTCGCCGAACAGTCACGAGCCTCAAAAGAAAAGGCCAGAGAATGGGGCAAGGAGATCGGACTGACAGACGCGCAAATGGATAAGTGCCTCGCAAGCAACGACATTCTCGCGAAGATCCGAGATGACGTGGATATAGCCAATAAGGCAGGAGTAAACTCGACGCCCACAATTTTCATAAATGGCAAAAAGTATCTGGGCGAGCGCAGCGCGCAGGCGATGCGTGCCGCCATTGAGTCCATGTGAGGAGATGCTCCGCTATATGAAACTAAAATTCGAACATGATTTTCAACAAAAAATTATGACGCAGAGCTTTCAGGAACCTTGTGCCATCGATTCTCCTAAAGCCATTCAGGAGTGGCGTTCTCTCTGGACCCAGGAGCTCAAATCCTGGCACTCACCTTACAAACTGATCGTTGACTGCTCTAATATCACCTACAAGGAGTCACCTGAAGTTAAGGAATCCCTGGGACGCATGATCAAGTTCTTTGAGGGACTTTTTCTACGCTCGATTACCGGTTACGGCCTAGATCCTGCCAAAGGCCACGCGGATCTCCCCTTCAAAATGGTGCCTACATTTGAGGACGCCCAACGGGAAGCCAGGGCTCGTGGTATAAGAGACCCAAAAGCACCAACAAACTTCCGGGACGCCATTCAGTTTCAGAACCACTTTGCCCAACATGTCATTGAAATGAGCTTTTCTGATGATGTTATTGTCGACTCCAGGGAGAAGCTGGACGCCATTAAATCAAAACTCACCAATAACCTCATGCAATGGCACAGCAAGTGGAGTCTATTGATTGACTGCTCCAGGGCTCAATTTAGCGTCACCCTTAAAGAAGACTGGATCCAAATAGAAAAGCAATTACGGGGCTTTTTTATGAAGGCCGCCCTTGGATATAGTCCAAGTGACCCAAAACGCGAAAATTACCCCTTTGAAACCTTCAGAGCGCGCCACGCGGCGGTCGCCAGGCTCGAAAATGAGGGTCTTTTCATGGGCAATGAGGCGCAATGCCGATCAAAAACAAAGCCTTGACTGCTGTTTTTCAATCCTTTTTCTTGCGGATAACAGTGTTTTGGAGTTATTTTTCATATGAGAATAGCTTTTATATCTATTTGCGGGGCTGCATGTTCTCGTAAATCAACCCAAAGAGGTGAATCTTGCTTCCAGTTGAAATCTACCCTGTTCAAGACGCGATTGTTCTCCGTGCCCGTGGCAGTGAGCTATTAATTCTAGCAGATCATGTTACCGCGTTGAAAAAACTGAAATCCGCTGGTGATTTCTCCAAATACTTTCTTAACGAGGCTCTCGTTAACCGTCCGGCCCGCAAACTCTTCGAGGCCTGGCTACGCAAGGACGGTTCTCTCTGGGCCCGCATCTACAAATCCGTACAAACCATTGAGTCAAATCCCGAAGCAGCCTCCGACCAGACCCCAAGTAAGTCGGTTGCCGTAACTGAGTCCATTCGTGAGACCGCGAAAGACAACAAAAAACCAGAGCTGAAGGCCAAGGAGCCCGCGAAAAAAGACGATAAAAAAGAAGAAAAAAAGACTGACACTAAACCTGCCGTTAAGGCAGCAGCCAAGCCTGCCGCCAAGCCTGCCGTTAAGCCGATTGCCAAGCCGGCTGCCAAGTCGTCCGCCAAACCCGCTCCTAAAGCAGCATCAAGACCAGCCTCAAAACCAGCCCCTAAAAAATCCACCAACAAGTAAATCTAAAGAAATCCCCGCTTTCATTAGCGGGGCTTAGGGTGTCAGGCATTGATTCGCAAATATCTCATCATTGGCAAGCAGCTCGTCCTAAGCTCAACACGTTTTGATATTGCGCGTGAGGATGGCGTTCCTCCCCCTATTGAGGTCAGACT
Organism: Oligoflexales bacterium; assembly: GCA_947468665.1. Classification (GTDB taxonomy): domain Bacteria; phylum Bdellovibrionota_B; class Oligoflexia; order Oligoflexales; family RGVZ01; genus CAMDKS01. The sequence goes on from CANILH010000013.1 coordinate 6,212, forward strand.
GCCTGTCGAGATTCTTTGGCAAGCGCAGGCAATTCTCAAAAAAGCGGAGCTGCAGTTGGCAAGCGGTGAGGATTTGCACAGTATAAAAGACACCTACGAAAAGCTTTTGAAAATTCTGGTTCCTTACTGCTCTTTAGAAAAAGATCGCGTTTGGCTTTATGAGCAGATCAAATAGTCTATGAGTGAAAGCCTGCGGAAAGCTGTATTCCTGGATCGTGACGGCGTACTAAACGTCGATTTAGGGTACACATATAAGTCGTCCGATTTAAAGCTTGTCCCAAGTATGGTGGACGGCCTCAAAATACTCGCCCAGAGCGGCTATGCTCTTGTCATGATCACTAACCAATCTGGGGTCGCCCGCGGGTTATTTACTCTGGCCCATGTGGAGGACTTCCATAAAGAGCTTCTGCGACAGATCAGGCTTGAGATTCCAGGTTTTGATTTCGACGCTGTCATGATTTGTCCGCACCATCCTGAGGGCGCGGTACCTGAGTTCTCCATTGATTGCCAGTGCCGCAAACCGGGGATTCAACTGGTCACCGATGCCCAAAAGATTCTGTCGCTCGATCTTAGTAAGAGTTGGCTTGTCGGGGATAAAAGCTCTGATGTGGATTGCGCGCTTAACGCTGGGATGCGTGCCATTCAGGTCACACGCGGTGGTAAGCAATACTCTCAGAGCAAAAAGGCGTTTGCTCTTGTGCCGACACTTCTTGACGCCGCAGGCATCATTATCAACAACTCACTTTGACGCGTTTATTTTATCTAATAGCGCCTTTATTCTTGGCCCACAGCGCTGACCCTGGCACCCACCGGTACCAGTTCCTACTTTTTTATTTACGTCCTGGACGGTCGCGCAGTTCTCAATTCCGGCTAGCACACGGCCAAGGTTAATGCCCTTACATATGCATACTACCTTCGCCATTTGCCGAACCCGATCTTCCGCTAGCTCTTTTTGCGTTTTTTCACTCACGCCAATGCCCCAATCTCACATGTAAAGTCCGCCAAAATGCCTGATCCATGATGGATTAAGGTTCGCGAATATATAAACAGTCGCGTTACAGGCTCCATGAAAAGCCACGGCCGGCCAAATACGCCCCCACCGCCTTACGATCATGTCACAGCATATCGCCAAAAGAAATGGCCCAATTGGTAAGCCAACCTTAAACGCGATAAGCCGATTCCACGTGGGGTTACTGTGCGCCATACTAAAAACCAAGGCCCCGAACCAAACTCCGGACCATGGCCCCGTAAATCTCGACACAAAGGGACTGATTGCGCCGCGGAAGACGATTTCCTCAACAAGAGGAATAACCGTAAGCGTCGCAAGCGCGTAAATTACTTCCGAGGATCCGGTGGGAGCGTAAGATATTCCGTCCCGGGGCGTCCCCATCGCCAAAAGCCAGGCACCTAAAAGAACCAACGGGGCCGCAAGCCACGGCATCAAGGGTCCGCCGCGAAGGGTTAGCGATGTCCGGATTGATTTCGTCGTCAGGTAGAGAAAAGCGGAAAGCGCCCCATGGGCGATCAGAACCCCTATCCATGGCGCAAGGTGAAGCCTCGCGTTGATAAAGGTATAAAACTCACCAAGTCCCACAGAAATAACCAAGGTCAAAGCAATGGCGCTGAAAAACCGCGAAGATCCCGAGTGAGATGGGGACATTTTACGCACCAAGACGCATAGGTGGCTTCCAGCCTATGATCTCGCTAAGTGCCTCCACGAGATTTTTGATGTCATTTTTGACAACATATCCGTTAGCTCCAAGAGCTATACCTGTGTCCTGAGTCGCCTTGCTTGATAATGATGAGTGAATAATTATCGGCAAATCCGTGAAATTCGCGTGTTCCCTTATTTTTTTTGTCAGAGTGAGGCCATCCATCAGAGGCATCTCAACATCCGTAATGACTGCGCCGAGCTTTGACTCAAGTCCAGGGGTCGTGGCGTATTTTTCAAGTATCTCCAGCGCCTCTTTTCCATTTGTGGCAGTGATGACATTAAAGCCACTTCGCGTCAGCCCGATCTTCGTGTTTTTAAGAATAAATCCCGAATCATCGACGAGAAGAACCAGCGGACCGTCAGGGGTCGGATCACCATCCCGGCTGCCGTGAGCCGCGGGCAATGGCGCTCCGCCAGTACGACTCATCATCTGTGCCGTCATAGCGGTGGCCATTGCCATCATGGCATCTTGATTGGGCATCTGAAAACCCTGGGATTGATTATTTCCTGGGTGTGACGCTGTGTAATCAATATCCGCGAGAATTTTTTCAAAATCCAAAATGAACAAAAACTCGTTATTCTCCACTAAGGTCATCGCCGTGATGTAGGTTTCGCTGTCGGCTACGGGGGGCATAACCTGGCTCCAGCTAATACGCCTGATACGATGCGTGGCGTCCACGATGAAGCCTGCACGCTTAACCCCAAACTCAGTGACAATAACCTTTTGCTCAGCTTTATTGCCTGTGCTGTCATCGCCTAGCATCGCGGCGAGATTAATTACCGGAATCGGGACGCCACGCAGCTCAAAAACCCCGGCCATTCCTTTGATACGACTGTTGAGCGGATTTATTTTCGGCATACGTACCACTTCGCGGACTTTGACAACGTTGACACCATAAATGCCTTTGATTGTCTGGCCATTGACGTGGCGTTCAAGACTGAACTCGATCAGCTCAAACATATTGTCGGTGGCGTCCTGCATTGTTTTTGACAAGTCACTCATGCGGAGAGTCCTTTCAGAAACACCTCGATCTGCCGACGCTGCGAATCCGGTATCTTCGCAAACTGCAGGCCGACCGTACGCCCACCGTCGCTTAACCAGGCAACCGTCGCCTTTACTTTGTACTCCTGCAGCTTAGCCATGTTCTCGGCCGCCTTATGCTTCGCGGTCACTTCCGCCGCTTTAACCGTGGCCAACGCTCCTTTTCTGGCCTTCAGCTCCTCCTTTAGCCGGGACGCCTCTTTGGCTTTCTGCGCGGGCGTGAATTTTTTCGCAGACTTCGCGGCAGTCTTAGCGGGTGCACTTGAGGCAATGACGTTCGCCGTGACTTGAACTGTGGTGAGCAATGGCTTCAACGCCGAGATCGCTGTAGCGCCCTCAATCGCGCCGATAGGCACGCCCATTGTAATGATAAACTCCTCATCGCGCTTCATCTTGGCCGGATCCTTAAAGCCGACACACAGTCCGCCCATACTTATATTAATCAATTCACCGTCAAATTTCGGCGCTCGTTTTCCCCGACCCTCGCCTTTGCCGACGAGAAGAGAAGGAAACGAAACATCAAATCTTTTTCCAAGTCTGTGACGATTCACGAGAAATTGCTCGATACGTGCCTCAAGGGCCTCATAGCGAACTGGCTTTGGTACCCAGCAACAAGCGTCATGATAATGAAAAAGCTCTTCTTGCACGGCATAATCGACAATTTTGTCAGGATAGGCCGTCATAAAAATTGGCCCCTTGTAGAACTTGCGAAGCTCCTTGATCAGCGTGACACCGTCGGCGTCAGGCAAATTGAAATCAACAACGAGCGCATCAGGCGTCTCAGAGCCAACTTTCGAAAGGACATGGGCAAGACCATCTTTCGCGGTTAGCGAGAAGCTTACGAGCGTACCCGGTATCTTGTCCTTAAAAACCTCGCTACTCATCACAAGACTTGGTTTCGAGGGATCAATGATATGAACTGTAATCGCCATGACGGGTACTCCTCTTAAAGCTGTCCAGACCGATACGCGGCCAAAAAGCGTATTTCACTGCCTCAATTATACCAGCCTTAACCACTGTTTCCGTAACCAGCAAAATCTGCCCTGTATGCCAATTCCCAAAGTTTCCTGAGGTGGCTAAAGAAATTTACGCAACGTCCGAACACTCAGGTGGAAACATTTTCATACGGGTGAGTATGTGGTTTAATAACCTCAAGCAGCTGATACGCTTAGGTGGATTGCCGGTAATTTCGGTGATGACCCTGATACCACTATGCCCCACAACCGCCTTTTCCACGACTCCGCCCGCGATGAAAACGGCGCCGGGATACCAATATGACCTGAATAATTTCAAATCAGACCTGACTCTTCCACTTATCGTCAGAGACCACACTGTCGCATTAACTCCGAAAAATATGGAGACCAGACTTAAAAAATACCGCTCCGACATCCGCGTTGAGCCTTTACAATTAACAGTCGACGGGCATGAGGACAAAATCATGAGCCTCGCGTCGAGCGTTGCGCGTTCGGATCAAAAGCTCGCGTTCGCGAATTTTCTGAAAATAAACTTCACACACGGCGAGGAAATCCCAGGTACAGATCTTCGCCTGGTCACCATAGACGAGAAGGCTTTTGATATGGTTAACCCGGAGGCCTTTTCATCATTGTTCGGTAAGTCTCACCATGAGATCTTAGTAAATACCGCTGTGCTGGATAAAAACCCGGCCGCGCGAGAGCGGTTTCTCAGTCAGCTGACCCCATTTCTACGCGCAGCTGAAATAATTAACATCAAGCGAAAAATATTAAACAAATCCCCTTTGAGTATGGATAAAGATCTGATGCCTCAATTCGCCCGCCAAAGAGTGGGACTACACACAATATACAAAGGCCCAAATTGCTTTCATGCGGCCCTCTCCTTCCAGAGTCCGCTGATCGCCTCAAGCAATCTCATCAACGTCCGGCAGGAGCCCGGGTATCACCACGATATGATTAACTTCGATGAGCTCTGGAGAATACTCCAGCTCGCATTCTACGAGGTTGATCCCAGCAAAAGTCAGATGCAATACGGTGACATGATTGTTTTTTTTGAGACAAAGGGAGCCGATGACCCACTCATCGACTTCAAAAACTTACGCCACGCCGCAACCTACCTGACCGGTGGATACGTATTTGCAAAGGGGTCGAAAAGCGCAAATAGCGCCTATCTTGTCAGAACCTTGGGTGAGGAGTGGGAAACCTGGACAAAATATACCGACAAACTGGGAGCAAAAGTCTATCGCCGCAATCTTAAAAATGTTAGTAACCCGCTGCCAGCGGACCCAGTTGACTGGGTCTACTGAATCTTTGACATGAACTATAGGGTAGGTAATCGCCATGAATTCACGCGGCAATAATCGTCGTCCAACGTCAACGAGTAATGGATCACGTACCCCTGTAGGTCAGTCATCCTCGACAAAACCCCCGTTTAATAAGTCACCGAAACACTCAAGTGCCGCGCCTTCCAATGCTGGAAGCCCTAAAATCATGCGTAGGGCTGGCTTTGCCGGTAAACTTCACCGGGGGCACGTGATTGACGCGGCAACGGATAATGGCACTACCTGCGCGGTGAAGGCGCAGTGTGGCTCTTGCGTATACGTCAATACGAATTACGGCGAGTCGCTTCGCAAAAAATTTGACCAAGGATTGAATTTTTTAAGAGAGTCCGGCGTTACCGCGTCCGCGCAGATTCTTGACCCCATCCCAAGCCCAACACCACTTGGATATCGCTCATACTTCAAGCTGGCCGTTCGTCCCGCGACTGCCTCGCAAAAATCCGCCGCCGAGCGTGAGGGAATGACCCGCAGATTCGCCATAGGACTCTTCGAGCCAGGAACTCACAAAATTGGCGTCGAAATGACCGGATGCCCGGTACACACCCGGCCGCTGACAAATCTTTTGAAAAGTCTTGAGGCGGAACTCGAGAACACTCCAATCGAACCCTGGAACGAGTCGACAGGAGACGGTAACCTTCGTTATGTGGCGGCCCGGGCCGCGCATTTAACCAGTGAACTGATGCTGACGTTTGTCGTAACAAAGCCCCAAAAAAACGAATTAGTAAAGCTGGTCAACCGCCTCAGGCGCATGGGCCACAAAATCAATAGTGCTTATATGAACATAAACACATCCAGCGGTAACAATATATTTGGCGAGGATCTGGTCCTGCTGGCCGGTTCTGCGGCCCTACGTGAGCGGGTCTGTGATCTTGATATAGAGATCAGTCCGCTCGCCTTTTTTCAGGTCAACCCCTGGCAGGCAGGAAACCTTTACCGCCGGGTAGAAATGCACGCCGGTCAGGGAGGCGCGGAAGATACAGCATGGGATCTTTACACGGGTACAGGGCAAATGGCATTGATGCTGGCGCGGGCAGGTTATCACTGTCTGGGGATTGAGGAAATCTCGGCGGCCACGGTTGACGCGACCCGCAATGCCCAGCGTAACAATCTCACCGCACGAGCATCTTTTATTGCCGCGCGTGTTGAAGATAGCGAGACGCTATTGCCGGAATGGGCAAAAAAGCCCAAAGTCATCGTCGTTAATCCGTCACGCCGCGGTCTCCACGAAAGTGCCCGCGATCATCTGTCCCATGTCCTTCGTGCCGATGAAAAGGTCAAGTTTATCTACGTCTCCTGCGACGTCGAGACCCTGGCCCGGGATCTTAAAGCCCTGACCGCCTCCGGGCATCGCGTCCGGCAGATTGAGGCATTTGATATGTTTGCCCAGACCGACAAGCTTGAGTGGCTGGCAGTTTTGACCAAATAACGCCCCCCGTGTTAAGGTACTACCTCGTCTCAATAAATGGTGCTAGACTGGCTTTTTTCAATCAAACTCTCTGGCAAAGACGCGTGGAGTTCTTAAAATGGCTGGTCACTTGGAAGACGGAATCATCGCTCCTGAGGGAGCGATGGTCACATATGGTTCCTACCTTAAAGTAAAAGAATTACTGGATCTGCAAAAACCGCTGTCCAGCCCTTCGGAGCATGATGAAATGCTTTTCATCATAATCCATCAATCCTATGAGCTATGGTTTAAGCAAATTCTCCACGAGCTGGACCTTGCCGAGAAAGACCTGGACTCCAACAATCCTTTTGGCGCCCTGAAAACCCTCAAGCGCATCACAACGATTCAAAATATTCTGACACACCAGGTCAGCATTCTTGAGACCATGACTCCAAATGATTTTAATCTATTCAGGTCACGGTTAAATCCTGCCTCCGGATTTCAAAGCCACCAATTTCGGGCCCTTGAATTCCGAATGGGACTGAAAGATCAGGCGTACCTGAAGTTTTACAAAACAGCGCCCGAATCCCTGAAAGCGATAGAGTCTGCGATGGCAAAACCGTCATTCACTGATCACCTGATGGGATACCTTGCCCGCCGTGGTTACAAAGTGCCTCAGGAGATCCTCTCCCGCGACGTTACCAAAGAATGGGTTCCGTCATTAGACATCGAGAGCCTTTATTTGTCTGTTTACGAAAATCACGCGAAACACCAAGACACCTACATCATGCTTGAAGCGCTTTGTGATCTCGACCAGCAATTTTCGCTCTGGCGCTACCGTCATGTCGCGATGGTTGAACGCATGATCGGATCCCGAGTTGGCACCGGTGGCTCAAGCGGCGTAAAATACTTATCCTCGACACTGTCTAAGCGTTTTTTTCCAGAGCTATGGAGCCTTAGGGGCCGCCTCGGATCTGCCGCGGCATATGGCCAATCGTGATTGAAAATAACTAAGGAGTCATCTGCCATGGAATTGGTAAATAGCGTGACAAAGGGCATGAGGCCCTATCCGATGGAAGAACTTGCGCGCATCAAGGCTGAATTGGTAAAAGCCGGTAAGCCTGTTTATGATTTCGGCACCGGTGACCCAAAAATCCCGACATGGCCTCCTATTCGCGACGCGATCCTTAAGGCAATCCCTTTGACCAGTCAGTACCCAAGCGTTAAGGGATCTGACGCTCTTCGCGAGGCTCAATGGACTTATCTCACCAAAAGATTTGGCATCCAAAAAATTCCCGAAATCGGCCTGATTCCGGCTCAGGGAACTAAAGAAGCGATTTTCAATATCGGTCTATGCCTCATTGGCCGGGAAGGCAAAAAACACCTTGTTTATCCGGATCCGGGCTACCCAGTCTACCGCGCGTCGGCGCTGTACGCGGGGGGAATCCCTTATCCTGTAAGACTCACCTCTGAGACAAATATGCGAATTGAGCCATGGAAGCTCCCTGCCGATATCCAAAAATCCACAGCCGCCATCTGGATAAATCACCCGCACAACCCAACAGGCGCCAACGCGACTTATGATTACTGGCAGGAGCTTATCACCTGGTGCCATAAGACCGACACCATACTTCTTTCCGATGACTGCTATGTGGATATTTATAATTCTGATATCGATCAGAATATTATTTCTGACCCGAAAAAGGACACACGTCCACTCACGCCACTTCAATTCTCATCAGACCGCGTCCTTACATTTATGAGTCTGTCAAAACGATCAGGCCTCACCGGTTACCGCAGTGGCATGATCGCGGGGGATGCCCGCATCGTAAATTCCATTTTGCAGGCACGCGCGAATTTTGGGGTCGGTTCCCCTGATTTCATACAGGCCGGAGCGGCTGTCGCGTGGGCAGATGAGAATCACGTTGCCGAGCGCAGGAAAATTTTCACTCACCGGCTCAATCTCGCGGCACCCCACTTGCGAAAACTCGGACTTTTGGACGGCATGCCAGACGCGGCGTTTTACCTCTGGTGCAAAGTTCCAAAGTCTTTCCAGGGCCAAGACGTTAAGTTTATTTTGGCACTTGCGGAAGAGGGCATGATCACAAGCCCGAGTTCGTGGCTTAGCGAGGGGATGACAGGATATTTCAGGCTCGCTATGGTGCCCGACGACAAATCCACCGAAGAAGCTATGAACATATTGACCCGTTTTGTTGAGAAACACGCTTAAATCAATTACCAGGACTGATTCCCATGCACGACATTAAAACTCTCCAGACGCAAATTGAGTCTATTCAATCAAAACTCGATTCCGGCGTCACAGCTGCAGCCCATGACGGGCGCTCAAGTATTGAGGCTGTCGTGAAAGCCCTTGATACCGGCAAAATCCGCGTTGCCCAGAAATCTGGGAATGACTGGATCACGAACATCTGGGTCAAGCAGGCCATCATGATGTATTTCAGAATCATGGAAATGGAAGAGATGGAAGTCGGCCCGTTTGTGTACCGCGATAAAATCCCGCTTAAGAGGAACTATAAGGAGCTTAACGTAAGGGTTGTACCTCCGGCCGTGGCCCGTTACGGCTGCTTTCTTGAGGCAGGCGTGATCATGATGCCGTCTTACGTTAATATCGGCGCATGGGTTGGCGCGGGAACAATGGTGGACACATGGGCCACCGTCGGAAGCTGCGCACAAATCGGCGCTGGCGTTCATTTATCCGGCGGTGTCGGCATTGGTGGAGTTTTGGAGCCAGCTCAGGCATCACCGGTCATTGTAGAAGACGGCGCCTTTATCGGATCACGAGCGATTGTTGTCGAAGGAGTCCGTGTCGGAAAAGAAGCTGTACTTGGCGCAAATGTCACACTAACCGCGTCAACACCAATTATTGATCTTCGCGACTCGAACCGCGTGATCACCAAAGGAGTGGTACCGGAACGCTGTGTGGTGGTACCTGGCACCATGGAAAAAGACGCGCCGAGGGGTGGCGGTAAAATCCACACTCAGTGCGCTTATATTATCGGGGAAAGAAAACCATCCACCGACCTCAAGACATCTCTTAACGCCGCGCTCCGCGACTTTGGAGTGTCCGTTTAATGTCAAAAATCACGTTTTTACCTGGGCAGCAAACCGCGGAAGCGCTACCTGACCAGAAGATTCTCGTTACCGCGCGCAAGAACAAAATCGAGATTCGCTTCGGGTGCGCCTCCTGTCGCTGCGGCACATGCGGAGTTAAAGTTTCAGATCCTACGGCGTTTGCTCCCATGAAGCCGGATGAAGAAACCCTTTTAGCCCGCATGAAACTTCCGACGTCTGGGATCGTCAGACTTGCATGCCAGGCCCGGGCCACCGGAGCTGTGGATACATCTGTGGATATATCGTTTCAAGACACATACTCACCCGATGATGGGGATGAGGATGGCTCTTTATAGAGCCAATTATCCCTTTATTTTCAGTAATTTACATTGGAACGGTTAATATTTCCGGCAAAAATCCGATCAGTTCGCTGTAATTGGAGGATATACGCCTATGAACTGGCAATTGGCCAAACCCGCGGGGCCTGACGCCGCGATGGACACTAAATTTCTGCAATTCCCTGTAGATCGGCTGATTGACAACTCAATTACAGATTTCGATCTATTCGCCCATGTTGGCACACACGTAATTCTTTATAGCGGAACTGGTTACAAGTGGATGCGTTCTGAACTCAATGGTCTCCTCAACCACGGCTACAGACACCTCTACATCCGACCTGAAGATACTTCTAAAGCCGCTATTTACGAGAAAATGGCGAAGCTTCCCGAGCTCGCCAAAACTTTGAAACCGGAAGACCGACTACAAAAGATTCAAGACATCGGCGCGACTTTCAGCAGGTATTTATTTGAGGGAGATATCACCGAGTCGACAGTGCGCAAGGCTTCCGAGCTCGCCACCAATATTGTCGAGTGCATTCAAGAAGACCGACGCTGTATTGCCAGTATATCGGGGCTCGCCAGTCACGACATGTACACGTACCTCCACAGCATCCGTGTTGCCGCGTATGCAACAGCAATCGCCCTGCAAATGGGCGTAACAGACTCTGAGTCGCTTAAAATGATCGCTCTGGGCGGCATTTTCCACGATGTCGGAAAAACCGCGATTCCCTTGGAAGTCATCAACAAAAATGGCCCGCTGCTCGAGGCCGAGTGGCTTCTTATGAAAAGCCACCCCGCGCAGGGCCTCGAAAAAATCGCCGACTCCTGTCTTCACCAGGTATGCCGGGAAATCGTGGTTCATCACCACGAGCGTTTAAATGGAAGTGGCTACCCTCACGGCCTGACAAAGGACTCGCTTCTTCCCGAGGTACAAATCGCAACTCTGGCCGATGTGTTTGACGCGCTGACGTCATCTCGGAGCTACCAGAATAAACGGAGCCGGTTTGAGGCCCTAGACTTTATCCGGCACCGGCTCCTTCGGACCGATATCGCCGTAGATCCTTTCAAAGCACTGGTCGAGTGCTTGGTGAAATAGTCGACACAAATAAATCCTGACGAAACCCGTCATATTTGGTAAAACTGGCACTAGATTATACATTTATCTTTTGCCTTGGAATTTGATCCGCGTGAGACTCCGTCACCGTATCTTTTTGACTCTCACTATTTTGAGCTGGCCGCTGCCAGGCTTATCGAAATTTCTGTATCATGGCGATTGCAGCCTGAAATACGACCCTGCGTTTACCGAGCCAGTTCCTGTCAATATTTGCGCTAACGCGAACGCCGGCACGTGGATAACCAGCAAATCAAAAGCACCAAAAAATATTCAACCGCCCATCCTTCATCATGCCGATGGTGATCTGTCACTTTTCCTCACGCCCTGGGTCTCACTCTCCGGTAAAGCGCACTCAAATATCTATATATCCAGAGAAACTGGCAAAACAGTTAGCCGGGACCAAGAACGTGATATGATTTTACTTCAAATTGGAAATAACGCGCTTTCAAGACACAGACTGGGCGCGGGTCGTGGGCGCCCGGTTTACCGCATTGACCACAATCTAAGAAGACAACTCGATTTCGCTTGGGGACTGGAGTTCTTTGAGGCACCCGATGTAGATTTCGTCAATTATACCTACGATAACCAACTCGATTGGACCGTTCAGGCATCCTACGGGAAGCTAAACGAGACAAAACTAAACGACCGGCAGCAGGCGTTCGGTGCCGTGAGGGGCATGTACGACATCGCGGCCCTGGAGGGAACCCGGATCGTTGTCGGGGGATTTGGTGACGGCCTTCTGCGCAGGTCACTATCGGTTGGACTATTAAACGTAAACGGCAAAGGCGATGAGACAGCACTAGAGTTCGCGCGGACATTTGGTCTTTTCCCATATGACCCAAATGAATTCAGACAACTCATCCGGCTGAGCTATCTCAGTCACGAGCAAGACCGCATTCGCTATAAATTCCAATATGATGACTATTTCAGGCACGTACGCCTGGGCGGCATGGGCGTCGTTTATAACCCCATGAAATATGCCGAACTCGAATGTCAAATTGGCTACGCAAAGCACGAGGACACGGGAAGTCTGAGTCATTGGTTTGCCTATTTACACGCGGGGGTTCACCTATGAACCTAAAACGCGTTGTTTCCGGACTCGTCATTGTACTTATGCTCAAATCCCCGCTCCTTGCGGCGGGGGCCAAGAAAAAACCGCGCGCCGCGACGCAACCGGCACAAACAAACGGCCAATCAAAAACCGGCCAAGCTGCCCATGCGTCAACGACCAAAACAGTTGAGAACACAAACACTGTCATTGAGATCAACGACACAGCTACTGATGACGCGGACGTGCCATCAAACCGCCCGATCGACAGGATTTTCAGGAATCCGGTTCTGGCCTCCGGACTGAGTAGCGGCGCCGATGCCATCAACAAGTCCATCGACAGCCTTATGCAGTCTTTATTTTACAGCCTTGTGGATAACAAGCTCAAATGGCCTCTGACCGGATCGGCAAGTATTAATCTTGGTTTGACGCGTGAGGTATTTACCGCGAGAAGCGGGGCTTATGTAGTGGTTGACCGATTCGGGATTGGCCCTGAATACAGCAAGGAACTTTATCGCTACAATAATATCCCGGTAACTCTCGGTGCCTATCAGTCCACTGATGTATATGACATTTATCTGAGAACAGACCCTATGCGGGTCACTGACAACAAAAAACTCCCGTGGTGGCGGGTCGCGGTTAACAACTGGTTTGGAGTTTTGCCACTGCTTGAGGCGATTTTACCACCCTCATTCAACGCCAACGAGATGTATGACCCCCTGAATAGGCTCGAAGCGCCATTTTCATTCCCGCTTTCGGCTGAATCCGCGGGAACTATGGATATCGGCTCCATCAAAAGTTACTCCATCAGTGGCGGTGTAAACCTCGGTATCGAGATGTCTCAGGGCCTCCATGGTTTCAAAGACCAGATCACAACCGGCGCGAGCGCCATTGACGTGAGGCTACCCTACACGGTTTTCAGAACAGGCGAATACCGCATCAACATCCTCAAAAAAGACTCCAACACCGTTTGGATTGGACTCATGGACGCTAATCGGCTTGGTCACAAAGTGGAGACCAAGCTCGGAAAGACCTATTATCTGCTGTCAAAAACCATACCTCTCTGGAAAGGCATGGCAGCGCCTATATTCCCTATCGATTTTGGGATTGAGGAGGCCATTGGCGATCTTTTTGGACGTGTCTATAGTTTTGATCTCCGCAACGAGGAGGCCAAGACCGCCTATCTTGAGGCCGTTCACGGTAACTTCGCTCCAGCCCAGATTTCATGGCTCAGAGCCAGGGAAGACAATTTCGACACTGGAGTCAGCTTTTTCTATACCAAGCAAGAACGCAGGTACGAGACCTCGATTGGAACCGGTCATAATATTTTCATCACCAATAAACATAGTCAAAGAACTCATTCTGACGCGGAAATCGAGATCACTGACGCCACGGGTAAATATCATATCCTGGAAGCCAAGGAAGATCGTGACCTCAAGCGTTGGGATATGCTTACTGGGGCAAGCGAGGAGAACATAACTCTGCAGGCCGAGCTCATGGTGCGGAAAGTTGTCGAGAAGGAGCAGTCTGAGGGAGACCTAAAAAGCCGATTTGAATTTCTTGCCCAGGGAAATCCCATCGACATTTCGTTTAGCCTTTCACTCAACGATAAATTCGTGGAAACAGAAGACCTTACCGACTACCTGGAACTCCTCTCTCGATTTACTCAGCTCAAAATCGAGGGACTACCTAAAATTCAAACCCGTGAACCAGAGAACCTAGCGATACGGCGCAGGCAGGTGTTTCTCACCAATGATCAATCTGAAACTCATCATCTGCATGTTACTCCCACACACTTGGGACGATTTGAGGGCTATGCGACGGTACGGATGACTAATGACCAACTTCTCGCGATCGCTGCCCTCCCGAGGGCAGCTCTTTGGAAGGGATTTTGCGATGGATTTAAGGTCGCGAACACTGAGAAATGCCTTCTGTGGGAGAAATCCCTGTTCTGGAGAAACCTATACCGGACGGGAAGCATTATCAGTCAGCCACTCAAACTTATGGATTATCGCTGGACTGAAGCTGATTCGGTTGACGAGATTGAGGACTCGGTTGCCGCGCTTAAGCGGTTTTACAAAGGGAAAACTCCCGAGCTAAAACAGGCCGCCCTCCGCTCGCTATTCGCTACTGATTATCCCGTTGAGCGAGTTGAAAGCATACTCAAACTGGCGGACCTGGCAAAGATTCCCCGCTCCATCGAGCTTGAGGCGCAGCCCAAAGGTAATGCCTCTGAGGATGTCAAAAATCGATTCAAAAAATATGACGGACACCGATTTACCAGTGACACGCCATTCCCCCCGCCAGCGCGTTACGACACGACCAAAGAGGCCGAGGCGAAATTTGACCCGGCTAACCTTACTTTTGTAGGGACCAAGCCGCGGATCAAAAAAATCAGCTTGTATGCGGACGTCCGCGCGCCGACTTTCGGCAAGAACAAGAAATCCACCAATTCCAGTAATTCCACCAATTCCGACAGTCAGACAGTCATCCTGATCACCCGTCTCGCGATATCCAAACTTGGGGGAGCAGACCATGTAAGTGTTTACGTGAAACTTGAGCAGGCTGGACGAGTCCAGCTGGCGAAACTAAAGCTTATCGAGGATATTATTGAGGTACCGATCCCTGATGACTTTTCGATCTCAGCCCCCGACCGGGCTAATTTCTTGATTAAGCTCTCCGGCCCCCAGAGCGTCTTAGCTAACCTGATCTCTGAGGAGTCCCTATCCCTCGGCGGCGAGTACAAGTTAACACTCGCGGTTTCTGGTGCCGGACGCCTCTGGAGTGATGAAAAAACCCTTGAATTCCGCATAGAAGACGGCCAACTGAAGGCGCGGTAGCACCCTTGGCCCCAGCCAAAAACCCAAGAATTCTATTGACTACCAGCCCCAACAATGTAATTTAGCCACCTTCCGACCTGTGGTGGGTGTGGCGAAGTGGTTAACGCAGCGGATTGTGATTCCGCCATCCGTGGGTTCAATTCCCATCACTCACCCTCTTTTCTTGCCTCTTTATTTTCGTGTCAGTCTTGGGCTTTGTACTCTATGTCCTGCCAACGTTATATTCATCACTACTCATTGATTCAGACTGAGGCCGTAGACGGTTTCAGCAAGACATCTCACATAGAGTATTCCGACGCCAATTTCGGAAAATTTTTTAATCTCAAAAAAATAGGCATTCACCATGTGACTCTTCCCCCGGGAAAGAGGACCTCATATCCCCACGCGGAAAGTCTTGAGGAAGAATTCGTTTATGTCATTTCAGGCCACCCACATGTCTGGATCAATGGTGAAATCTGCGAGTTACGACCGGGCTCGGCTGTTGGGTTTCCGGCAGGCACGGGGATCTGCCATACGTTTATAAATAACACCCAGTCTGACGTTTGCATGCTCGTCGCTGGAGAGCGCACAAAGCCGGAAAACAAATACATTTACCCCTTAAACCGCGATCTCATGACCAAAGCTGGGCAAGACTGGTGGCATGGGTGGCCAGAACAAACATTTGGGCCCCATAATGGCCTTCCCGGCAATGCCGATGGCACTTTAACCTCTTCCTACGACCACTTGGTTATCAACGCACAAGAGGCCACAGAACGGGGATCATTTAGTTACCCTAATGATTCCGTCAAGGAAACTTTTGGCGACGGCGCGTGGCTCGCTGATCCTCTCGGCCTGAAAGCTCTTGGTATATCTCACCAGCGAATGATGCCAGGGAAAAGGTCCTCTTGGCCCCATGCTCATAGCCTTGAGGAAGAATTCGCCTTTATCCTTTCGGGCTCGCCGGACATCTGGATGAATGGATACATATACCCGGCAAAACCCGGTGACGGCGTTTACTTTCCACCAGGAACCAATATCGCCCACTGTATTTTAAATAATTCCCGGGAACCGATCGAATACATCATGTTTGGAGAACCCGGTGACGCCCAACCGGATGATAAGGTTTTTTACCCTCTTCATCCTGACCGTAACGCGTACTGCCGCGACGAAGGCTCACTTTGGCTTGAACCACCCGCTATTTCCGACTTCGGGCCACACGACGGGCGTCCTGGATATTAAAGACTCAACAAAAAATCAGCCTCACATCCAGTCTAGTCGAATGTCTATAGTCGGACAGTTTTCGATATCCGCAAAATTACCCTGGACCAAAAACTCATTGGTCAAAATTTTGTATTTTGAGTCACCAATATTTTGAACCCGAATACCGTCGTATAGATTGATCCACCTGCTTCCATCAAAATACTTGATTTGTACATCCGGACGATGATCCAGTTGAACCTCATGATCGACACCTTGATAATGGCAGTTGTACTGATCTAGTGCTGTCGCCTTACGGTTATTAAACTCAACGTCCTTTCGGGGTGGTGTTGGTAAATCAAAAGAACCTCGCTTCGAGCTGTCGTCACCCTTCTGAACAGAAATGACGCTCCTTGCCACTTGATCAGCGAAGAACTCATCCTCAATGCCGAAATGATGTACCGACTCATGAACCAACAAAAAAGCGGCGCGCGCCTTGTCATTCCCATCGTCATGACAAGATGGAATCGATAGACTGATATCGGCACGGGAACTTCGACTGGTTACTCCACAAGTTGCTTGCGCCTGCTCGGTCCAGACATGCCGGGAAAGCTGAATATCCAGGGCAAGTGCTTTTTGATTTTCCTCAACCCACTGACTAACCACTTCAGTTGTTAGTTTTGTTCGATTTTCAGAATCAGACTTAGTGACAGAATCCACAGCCAAATCCCTGGCGTCTAAAAACACCGCGCGAATGCCATCTCCACCAGAGCTTCCACTCCCCTCGTCCTTAGCGGCGTGGCACCCAAAGAAAAACACCAAAGACAAAGACCAGGTTAATTTACCAAACACATTTTTCATTTTGACTCTCCCTGTAATGAAAAAAAGCTAACACCCAATTGATAGACTTTTGTTTTCCGTCCCGAGGCAAACTCAAGGCACAAATCATCGACAAACTTTACAATCCGTTCTCTGGCCAACTCCACTTTAGACTCATCTATAGGCATGGTCATAGAAACATTGCATCTTCGCGAAATTGGCTGATTTTCGATCGCCTCAATCGCCAACCCCAAAACCTGTTTTTGTTGCCTGCGCAATGAAGCCGAAGTGATGACCCCCGGTTTTGTTTTTAAAATGGGCTTTACAGTTTTTTCTAGCCGCCCGTTCACGTCTCGTAAAAGTCCAACCTTTAAAAGCCGCTTGATCGCAAGCTTGGCCTCAATTGTTGAAATTCCCAACTGACTGGCAATCCACGTAACATCAGAAGAAAATTTCTCCAAATATGTCAGCTCTAAGATAGCGTAGTGATATACGTCGGTAATCGCGTCAAACGCTTCCAGATCAAGCTCCACATATGGGGCTGACCTGGGTTTAGACTTAGCAGCTGAGTGGGCCTCAGCAAATTTTACAGATTTTTTTGCGGTGGCTAATGAATTTAAAAATACAGCTTGCTCAGCCGCCGTTAAATTCATCGCGGATATAATTTTTCCCGCGGTTTTAAAGGACATTGCAGCTTGCCCATTCAGGCACCGTGATAAATTACCCGCGTCTACTCCTAAGGCCTTAGAAAAAGCCCTTAAAGAATAGCGCGGGTTTTGCTTGATGCGCCTGCCGAGCTCCGTCTCAAGATATTCACGGAAATTTTCTTTTGTGCTCACAGGAGAACCTCTTTCAATTGCTATTTATAAAAGGTTAGCAGCTGAATAGAGGGAGTCAACCCAAATTACAACAAAGCGTTGTAGTGTTGTAGAATTGAAAATAGAACCGTCGCGACCGCGATGAAGTCGAACATCATCGTATGCCGTCAGCCAGCGCCAAGATACGTTGCCGGCGAGTTCCTAAGCCAATTTCTTAGGCGAAACTCCAGCGAGCAGCCAGCGCGTCCGCCTTAATCGCAAGTAAGAGCACGCTACAGCGAAACCCCAAGATAAAATCTGACGGCTGTAAAAGTACCTCGCCTGGAGTGAGTATTAAAATCACTCTGTTTCCTGGTTTTTTCACTGTCGGTGAATTCACCCTCATATTTACTTTTTGAGGACATGGTAGCAAGCGGTACGGAGTAGGAAATCCAGTCGCAGCCAAGAGTCAATGTATCAAACTGCCAACGGTTACCAAGACCCAGCTCCGCGACGCTTGATCTTCGCGAAAACGTGGTCTTCCTGTCTGGGAGAGACGAGGATTTAATAAATCCAAACGAATCATTTTTTTCCTCGTAGTCCCTGATCCCAGCACCCGCGAATAAATAAAAGCTATTGCCGACGAAATGCTGGAAATCCGCGGTCACAAACGTGTATTTAGAGTCCGCGCCCAAAAAACCAAAAGTGCCGGTCGCGTAATTTAACTCGAGCAACGAGTCCTCATCGAGGTAAATACCGCCCTTCAATCCAGTTCCAAAATGAAGAAAATTTATAAGCTGAACTCCACCGGCAACAATAAAAGTCTTATCAGCGCGGTTGTCTCTGCTCCGGCTGTGGCTCTTTGGGGTCTCGTCCATTTGGGCCCGCTTAGGCTGCGCCACGGCTGGGACGTTTTTGTGTTGTGAGACGTTCCCCTGACCGGACGCGTCACCGGCCGCGAATCCCTGGGTGGAAAAAAATATCAGCGAAGCAAGCAGGGTGAGAATTCTCATAGTTTGTTAGTTCCTTACTTTTTAAATCGGGTCTTAGAGCCCAAACCCCTTGAGGGCATCCTTGGCTTTCTTTTGCACGTCGTCTTTAACCTTATTAGTACCGGCGGCGGATTTATCCTGGTAGGCCTTATTAAGGTCTGCCTGAAGGTTTTTAAACTCACCTTCTTTGCCTTTAAAGACATCCGTAAACTGACTCTGAAGTTTTGTCAGGTCGCCGGTCAATTTATCCCGCTCACCTTTGATCCGGTCATCCACAAAAGACTTAAGTTTTGCCCGGGCAGCCTCAATCTTGGCCTTAAGATGTGCCTGGAATCCCGCCGCGAGTTCTGTACCAAGATTTGAGTCGATACCAAACTTCGGATCGGTAAAGCTTCCTGTAAGGCTGATCGCCATCCTGAGAGCCTTGATGCGGCTGGTAATACTCGCGAGCGCTTCCTTCAGCAGAGGGGCTTTGGCGTCGGTTTTAAATGGCGGATTTTGAATCGACTCGTCAATAAGAGCGTTAATCTCACCGCCTTTAAAGTCAGCGTGAGCTTTGAGGACGGCGGGAGTCGCTCCAATCATAAAAGTCACATCGTCAGTTTTAGCGAAGGCCTGCTCCGGAAATGGGTGTGACGCCACGGCAAGATCGATTTTAGCCGTGCCCTGCTCGCCACGGTAATCAAGGACCACACCGAAGTTAATGTCTTTAATTTGCTGTTTTGGAACAGACCCTTTGATCTCAAATACCGTGGGCTTATTAATCACCGCGGGATCAGACGACAGGTTTAAAAGCCTTCCATCGAGATCACCAGAGAAGCCCCCAGCTGAGGACTTACTTGAGATCTCGGCTTTTTTAAGCCAGAACAGCGGATAGCCAACGGTGACCGGAAACTTATAGGTGCGTCCCTTGCCGCGGGGATGAGGTACATAGTCATTTTTCTCGCCGGCGTCTTTTTTACTTTTATCCGGCATGTAGGCCTTGGCTTTATCCAGGAATCCCAAAACTTTCATGAGTTTATCACCCATGAGTTTTGAGAGAAGAGACTTCGTCAGACTCTCGGCGTCAATTTTAGGAAGCTTAAGCTTACTTTGAAGATCATCAATATCCTTCTTGGCCGCATCCTCGATCTGTTTAAGTCCGGTCGAAAAACCAGCCATGTCAGTCTCAATGTCTTTTTGCCCTTTTTTAAAGGTCCCAACTGTCTCCTCAACTTTTGCGATGTCTTTTTTCAGGCCTTCAAGCTGAGTCTTGGCTTCCATAGGATTTGACGTGTTGATTTTTGTAGCTTTGACTTTCTCGATGAGAGCTTTCACCTCGTCAGGCTTGGGCAGAGCGGCGACACGTTTAGTCCATTCGTCTTTTTTGGTATTTAAACTTGCCTGAAGCTCTTTAATTTTGGCCTCACTTTGGAGCTGCTCTTTCATTTGCTTCAGCTGCTCGGTCGCGTCCCCTCCACCAAAAGTTTTGGAGATATCACCGAGGATGTTGTTTTTGAGCTGGGCCTCGGCTTCAGTCTTGAGCTCGCCACCAACTTTTTGGACCAGACTCGGGCCCTTATTGGGCTCGGGTGGTGGCGGAGGAGGTGGTGGATAAACCTCACCAGGTGACTTCCTTGGAGAGTAAAGAGCGATCTCAGTCATAGACGACTCGTCGATCACGATTTTAGCGCGGAGCAACGCGTCCCAAAGAAGCGCGAAGCGGATATTACCAATCGCCAGCGCGTTTTTGGATGGCTGCTCTTTATCTGTGACCTCGATGCCAGTCATCGTGAAAGACGGATCAAGAAAACTAAGCCTGACTGAGGCGATATCGACTTCAGCGCCGTAAACATGGGAGGCGCCGTACTCAAGGCCACGACGAATGTGGCCATCAAGAAATATCGTCGTATAAGCCCAGACTGCGGCGATGATGATCACAATCGGCGCGACTACGCCAGTTCTGATGGGCCCCACTTTTTTGGGCTTCTTTTGCTTTTTGGTGTCGGTGGTATTTTTAGATGTCATATCGAGAACTCTCTTCCTGAGTCAGTATAAGTAGTGAGGAAATTTAGCGCGTTCAATATGGGGTTGGTTCCATGAACTCAATGGTACATAGAGTCATAACTGGCGTACCACTTGTAAAATGACGTTGCCTTTACGAGCTTCCATAACTTGGTCGACTGATAACGCTTTACGATCTGTTCGCGGTATTTGCCGATCAGGAATTTTGAGCCGAAGAAAATAAGCGGCATTAAAAGTACAGAAACCACACCAGCGCCCATCACAACCGAGTTGTTAAACCGCGTTAGTGGCACAAGCGGCATATTATACAAAGCCGTAAACAGGTCCCTGAGGCTATTCATCTCAAGCACCCCGGCACCAATGTCGGCGAATACCGGGTCCAGAAGGTAGGCGACAAATTTAAAGAAGAACGCTGCGAGAAACGCCGCGCCTGCCTGAATCCGGAACGTTAAAATCAGCAGAAACACGAGCAACGTCTGAAGCGAGAGGGCGGGCGACATTCCCAGAACAAATCCCGCGGCCACGCCCCAGGCGATTTGATTCGTGCCAGTTTCCGAGTTGAGCATCTTAAGAAGCCCGAATATCTGTTTCAAAATAATTGTCAATGTAATGTCCCTCTCATTGATTCGTTTTTAACGGTATAAACAACATTCCTACCCAACTTTTCGACACTGATAAGCTCATCATCTGACATCTTCTTGAGCAAACGCTTGGCCGTCGCGAGGGATACATCAATTTTCTCGGCGATCTGCTGACTCGATAGCGATCCACCACCAAGAATATGCCTGACCCGCGCCTCAACAGGCAGCGCGTCATCGTGATCCCGAACGATCCTGATCGCCTCCCCGAAAAACTTGAGTGTGTCACTATGAACGACAATCGGCGCGATCGTGTACGGAAATAAATCCCTGACCCGCATCACTGTGTTCCTGATTTTTTGCTGCCAGCCCTGAGTATTGACACTTTCTTTCCAGACAGCGGTCTGAATGTCCGCCAAGCTTGCGCCATGCGGAAGACGTTCTGAGAGGTAGGTCAACAGATCGGCCATAGCGGGGTGTTTTTCCAGGTTAACCGAGTAATGGTCTGAGATCACAAAAACATTGTCTTTCTCAAACTTAATAGTCGGCGCGAAATAGCCACGCGCGAACCGTGAGACAATCTGCTCCTGCCACCTTGCCTGAAACCTCGGACTCTCGCCGCGAACCGTTGAGAGACAAGCCTGGGTCGCGAACCTGTCGGCAAAGCTCACAGCCGACATCTTCTCGACCGCGTGAAGTAATTTCACCGCTTTGTCGAAATCTCCCGACTGATAGGCGATCGCCGAATATATAATTTGCAACTTCGCGCGGATCGGAGTGTCGCCAAGCCTCGAAACCGCGATCTCAAGCCGCGGAACAAGAGTCTGCGCCGATGCCACGTCATGCTTTTGAAGGTGCAGCCGGATCATCGCGAGCAGTGTTAGCGCCTGATAATGCAAATGCCCAAGCGCGCTGGCTCTTTCAAGGCAGCCTTTCAACTCCAGCATACACTCATCAAAGTACTCCAGAGATGTTTTCAGAAGTGCCCGGGAATATTTGTACTCAAGCCAATTCACCTGATTATTCATCAGGGACTCCTCGATTTTAAACGTTTGAGTCAAGGGCTCGCCCAAAAGCGCCAGCTGCCGCTGATACCACGTTAAAACCGACAACTCCTCAATAGCTCTCACTCCGTGCAGCTCAAGCTGGTGAACCGACGCTTTGACAACATCCATACTTTCAGGAATCTTTCCCTCTTCCCAAAGAATCTCAGCCTCAAGGTTCTGATATCTGGATTTTAACCTGCCGCTGGCGTCAAGAGCGGCCAGGTCCAATGTTTGACGGCCGAATTTAATCCCAAGCGCGTAACGCCCCAAAGCAAAATAAGTAAAGCTCAGATAAGACATGATGTGAAGGCGCCTGAAGGCCTTGTCACTCGCCGGCAGAACCTGCATCGCGCGCCTGAAGTGCTCACGGGCCACGATAAACTGCCCACGGTTAAATGCCTCGACGCCGTAAAACCCCTCGCAGTGGGACAATGGCCCCGGGAGATTATGTTCCGTACTTAGCTTTCGGCAGCGCTCAACCAGCTCTGTCGCCAGCTCGGCCTTATCGTCACCACTGTTCAGGATACATGTGGCGGTATTGTATAACGCCCTCGCAGCACCCTCCCAATCCTGTAACTCAATCAGAAGTGGAGACGCCTCGTTAAACGCCTCGGCCGCGGCCGGATATCGCCCGATAAAATAATAGATCCTGCCCAGACGCACCACAAACTCAGCGCGCTCCCGCTGAGACATCTCCGCGGTACGCACAAGAGGAGTGACTTTACTCAAGACACGCACAGCGTGCTCTGTTTTGCCTTCCTCCGCGAAACTAGACGCGACAATCAACTCGAGCTGAATTTTATCAAGCTCCGATATTCCGGCCAGACGAAGCGAACGCTGCGCGAACTCACGGCTTACAGCGGGCTTTCCGCCCTCCAGTAAAACCTGCGCCGCGGGAATGCTCACGGTCGGGCTGGTCAGCTTGCGCGAAAACTCCGCCACGACCATGCCCGTTTCTGTATTCCAGCACGCGATTGAACCTTGTAGAAGGGCACCCCAAAGTTTGGGGTTATAATAAAGAGACTGCGGATCTGACTCGAGCCGCCTGAAGATCTCCGTTACAAGCTTCGCCGTTGGGGACGCCACGACGACATCACCGTATTTGACTAAAAAATCATCCCAGTGCGCCTTGGTATGGCACTCTCGAGATGCTTTAATGGCTAATTCGGCGTGATCGGTCGTCATTATAAAAAACCCCATAAATATCAGCTAGCTTTATATACCCATCACTGGAAGATGTGAATTAAAAATACTCGGTCCCTACCTCATGATCCCTATCTGTTGAGGCGTTCCTGTGAAAGTGCTTGCGTTAATTTTCAAAACCCGGCTATATTTCTGGGCAGAATCCAATGTTCACAGATTAGCTGAAGTTTTCGTCACTTAGATCACTACTTAGATCACTATTAGATCACTACGGGATAAAGGATCTATCGCCATGCAAACAACGCGTATGTACTCCAAGGATGGTGTTTTCGCGGCTCTGACATTAATTGTTCTCACAGCCACGACATCAACCACCGTCTATTCGTCACCCGAGCCACAGCAACTGGTCAGTTCTGTCATATGGCATGTGACTGATATTCCGGAAGAGAAGTTCGTTTACCCGCCGGGAGTTCCAGCGGTTTTGCGCCCTTCTGAAAGCGTCAGAACGCTGCGTATTGAACAGTACTACTCAAAACCCGTAACCAGCGCTAATCTGGCTGTCAGCCTTCATGGTTCTTGGCCGGAAACTCCCGAAAATGCGCTGATTCGCGCCGCGGACGGCAGCCAGACCGGTCGGTTTTTCAGCGTAACAGCTCCCGTCTGCGAGCAGGTGCCAACAGAACTGCAAATAACACCCGCTGAGGGCGCTCAGGCCGTATCAGAAAAGGCCTACCGCTGCTCTATGGACGCGGTCATCAGCCCCGACACACCCACGGGTACCATTGGACTGAGCGTTAGCATTGACATCGCGGGCAAAAAGTTCGAGCACCAAAATGGCGTGTTCTGGATCATCCTGCCAGAAATGAAAGCCACACATTATCCTCGGCCACAGTTTGTAAAAACACCGAGTCCCCTCGCTATTAACGCGTCAGGCATCCGCCTTATGGAAGGCCCCATCGGAACCGAGTCTCTTCCCCAGGCGTTGCCCGCGTCAATAACCAGCCGCGTTATACGTTCAACCGTTCAAATCACCTCGGAAGGTAACTATTCCCTCGGCTCAGGTTTTTTTGTCGCCAATCCGGAGCTTATTTTCCCGATATTTGGCGTCGAGATGGCCGAGAAGCTGAAGGCCATGCCAGCAGGAACCAAATATATCGCGACAGCAGCTCACCTTTTCCCAGTAAGCTACGGTTTCGCGCATCGCGGACACATTCAAAATTTCCTTGAGCACACAGACCTCGTCTTTGATGATGGCGAAACCTACGATATCGTGGTTAACGGCAAATCCCAACCCCGCGCTGCACGGTTGCTGCTCACTAATATGGAAGCTGACATAGCGCTTTTGGCCCTTACGCCAGAAGCCGAAGAGAGAATGCAGAATGAACTAGGATTTTACGAGCCAGACCTGCTAGGCCTGACAATCGGCAGGGCTATGAGCGACAAGCCTGCCCTTGATGTATTTGGCTTCCCGGTTTCCGCCATGGGCATGATCACCCACCGCCGCGGATATCTCCGACCCGATGGATGGCCAACGGATGACACCTCAAATTTCGGACCGATCAGGAAGTTTAAGCTTGAGGCCATTGATGAGTCCGTGAACCTCGCAGAGCCGGGGCTCTCAGGTGGACCCGTTATCAACCAGATCGGTGAGGTTATTGGCCTTTCCGTGGAACGCCCTAATGATACGAACTCGCTGATCGCGCTTGATTTGACAAGCCTTCCTGACGTTCCCAAAGACTGGCTCGCGCCTGGCAGTAAGTGTAAATTGACGTTTAATCCCTTTGACCGCGTATTGAGGCTGATCAGGGGTGATGATACCTGCTCTTACGGTAGATTTGGCAGCGGTAACGGAATGTTGCTTCAGCCACTGAAAGGCGAATGGTCATTCCAGGAAGTGTTTGGACTTGCCGACGACGAAACCGAAACGACACCCCCCCAGGCTAGTGCCTACTGGCTTATGAACGGCCACGCCATCATTAAAGGGGGACACATAATTATAGCCGGCGGTCACATTATTATTAATGGACACCCAGTCATCAACGCCTTCAATTTAATCGTTGACCGCGCCAGGATTGATCAGATCAATAACACTGAGATGACCGGTGGCTTTAAACTCAACCCTGACAGCTTCAACCCAATGGTCAGTAAAGGAATTCGCGTCCTCAGGTCTGGCGAGGCCAATAACGCAAGCAAAGGCCTATTAGGGGAGTTGCTGGTCGCGAGACGAAACGCTGTAATAGAGACTCACTACAAGCCGTTTTACTCAATTCGCGAGTTCGCTATCTGGTGGCACTGGGCATCACGGCAGCCTGCCGCCGACACACTCCTATGCTCGAGCGGAAGTGATTGTGTAAACAATGTGAATAACGCCCGTTAACCAGACTTGGCTACTGACGATTTGCCGTGAGCATTTAACCAATCGTTCAACAGCTGTGCGCACGTCGCTCCCTCGACAAACTTGAGTCCAAGACAGCTTACAGCCGCAGCCCAAACCAGAGTCTGGTCCACCTCCGCGGTCTGAGCCATACGAGCCCCCTCGCCGCGATGATCAATCGTTTTTTTCGTGATAACAATTCCATTATCCCAAATAACACTGCCGTATTCGGCACCTCGACGCAGGGTGACCATCAAAAAAGATGGCTTCCCTGCCTGATCTTTCTCAAAAAGCAGATCAAATGGACCGTCCCCCTGAAATCTACGACGATATTTACTCATCACCCCGTCTTTTGCAGTGTCTGTTTGCATCGCAATCGCGGAATTTCCATAACGCAGAAATTCGATGAAACCACTCAAGTTCCTTATGGACGATTCGTGGACATGCTTAAAAACAAGAGCCCAACCATTTCTACGCTTCTGGCACTGCGAAACCTCAAGGCGGATGATAAAACCGCAAATCGTCAAATCAATCAAAGTCGGAACAGCGCAATTTTCCAAAGAAGCCTCTGCCACTGCCTCCGCGAGACAGCCATGATGGGATAGATCCACAATTCGGAATAGGCCATGACGGGAATGCTCGATGGTACAAAGATCCCGTTCATTGATCATATAGCGAGCGTGAAACCGGCGATGGGCGAACTCGGCCATGTCAGACGACTTATCGTCGGAAGGCTTCGAAAAACCAAAGAAGTCTAAAATTCCCATTAGTTAACCCCCGTCAAACGCGGACCTACTCATTGAAGATGCCTTATCCATTAATATATCAGCTCCTGGAGGCCTCGAAAGCAGGCAGGAATTTCATTATTTCAATGGCATGAAACTATTGCCATTTACCCGATCTGCATGCTAAAAGGACAATCTCTCGAAACTAATCGAGACCGGCGGGGCTCTGAATTTCCTGACGATGTTCCTGAAAACGAACAGGTAAGGAAGACAGATCTCTGAACCGTCTGGCTCAAAAAGCTGGCATTCTTTATGCGAATTAACCGCACAAATTTGCTGCTCCAGACACTTCCACCTGGGTTCATCTCTGATGAATCGTTGAGGGCCGGATGTGTAGGGACGTTTTTGTTTTTTGGCCACGGGCGTTTTAGTTTGAGGTGTTTTTGTTTATTGAACGCGTAAAACTTCACGAAATCTCTGATCAGGTGACTAGCCTCCTGGCACCGCTCGGATATACGTGCCTCGACGCCGACTGGGAGGCACAGTCTCGCACTCTGCGGTTATTCGTCGACCACAAAGACGGCGTAGATCTTGATCAGTGCGCGAAGATATCCGGGCAACTGATAGAGGCACCAGAGTTGGACGCGCTGTTACCATTTGAGTTTAACCTCGAGATCAGCTCTCCCGGAATTGAACGCCCAATCCGAACTATCGCCCATTTCCGCGATGCTTTGGCTGAGGGATGCCAAATAGACGTAAAGCTTACGGAGAAGTGCCAAAATCGCCGTAAGGGCGTTGGATCCATCAAAGAAATCGGATCAGACGACATGATTTCCATGAAAACCGTGGAAGGTCCTTGGACCTTCCCCTGGAATTTGGTTCTGAAAGCAACAAAGGTGGTCGACTGGGACAAAGTCCACGAGCGACCGATGTAAAACTCTCACATTACCGTGAGTCTTTAACAGCAAAGGATTTTTGAGGATGAGCAACGCAGAGCAAAACGAGACCGAAGGCGCGCTGAAAGCAGTTATCAACGCGGTCAGCCGGGAGAAAAATGTCGACAAAGCGGTTATTATAGACGCGCTCGAACAAGCCGTTATTCACGCCGCGCGCCGCAATCACGGACCTATCGCCGATCTTGAAGCACATTATAATGCCGACACCGACGAAATCGAGCTGTTCCAATTCCGCACTGTTGTTGACGATGTCGCTGACGAGGATATCGAGATTGACGTGGAAGACGCGGCGAAACTCGACCCGGAGGCTCAAATGGGCGACTCCATCGGTGTTAAACTGAGCAAAGCCGCTTTCGGCCGTATCGCTGCTCAGTCCGCTAAACAAATTATCGTACAAAAAGTCCGTGACGCTGAGCGCCTTCAGGTTTATGACGAGTTCAAAGACCGCGTTGGCGAGATTCTCTCCGGAACGATTCGCCGCTTTGAGCGCAGCGATATCGTTGTTGATCTTGGCCGCACTGAGGCCATCATTCCTTACCGTGAGCAAATCCCTACCGAAAAATACAAAATCAAAGATCGCGTCCAAGGCTACGTTCTTGAGGTTAAACGTTCGTCTCGCGGCCCACAGGTGGTCATGAGCCGAGCTCACTCCGGATTTGTCATACGTCTCTTTGAGCAAAACGTTACCGAAGTCTATGACGGCATCGTGACCATCGAAAGCGCGGCCCGTGATCCTGGTTTCCGGACGAAAGTCGCCGTTCACTCCCGTGACAATGCCGTGGACCCTGTGGGAGCCTGCGTTGGCGTTAAAGGTGCCCGGGTTGAGTCGGTTCGCCAGGAACTTGCCGGCGAGAAAATTGATATTGTTCCATGGGACGCCGATCCCGCTCGTTTCGTCTGCAACGCGCTACATCCCGCGGTTGTCACAAAAGTCATCGTTGATGAGGACAATCACAGCATGGAAGTTGTCGTCGCCGACGACCAACTTTCACTCGCTATCGGTAAGCGCGGACAAAACGTCCGCCTCGCCGCTCAGCTTACCGGTTGGCGCCTCGATATTAAGAGCTCGGCACGCCTCGCTGAGGAACTCGTCGGTTCCAAAGAACTTGTCGCGTCTATTCCCGGAATCGGCATGATGCGCGCTGAGATCCTCGTAAATGAAGGCATTAAAACAGTGACCGAAGTTTCCGAGATGAGCCCGCGTACATTTGTTCGCCTCCTGAATATGAACGAGGCTGAGGCAACCGCCGTTGTTGATGCCGCCAAAGAAATGCTTGCGACAGGCATTGAGGCCGCTTCAGCCAAAAAATCGGTCACGGCAGCTGACCATGAGGAACTTCTCGCCAACGCGAGCGCTGACCCGACCAAGCAGGACGTTCCCCGCGGACCTTCCAGTTATGATAACGCGCGTAGCGAGCGCATCACGCTGTTCCTTGAATTGGACGGCGTGGGGGAGGCCACAGCTCACGCGTTGGCTGATGCCGGTTACGGAACAATTGGTGACCTTGTCGCTGACGCCGCGGAAGAGGTCTCGTCAAGATCCGGCCTCTCGCTTGGCGTAGCACGTACCGTTCAAATGGCGGCTGACCGCTATTTGCAGCGGTGACCAAAACGGCAGACGGACCAAGCGTGCAAACCAGAAAGCGCGCTTAGTCAGCCACCTGAAGACTGGACGAATCGCACCAGATACAGACAAAAAGGGCAGATGACGCATGTCAAAAAAACGAGTCCATGAATTAGCTAAAGAACTCGGTGTCGAGTGGAAGGTTTTGCAAACTAAAGGCAAGACACTTGGCATCGACATCACAACCGCTCAGAACACTATTAGTGACGACGAGGCGGTCAAATTAAAAAACTCCCTAAAAGGTAGCGCGGCACCAATCGATGTCGCTGGCGGCGCGAAGCAGCAAGTCGTCATCAGGCGACGGGCAAGCACCGCTCCTGCTCCCACTCCGGAGACAATTGCCGCGGCAGCTCCCGCTATTCCGGTAGAGCCGGCCATTCAAGCGCCAAAGGCTGTGCCAGCCCCTATGGAGGCAGCTCCTGCCGCCAAGACTATCGATATCGAGCCTGCTCCAGTGCAGACGGCAGCGATATCTGTACCCGCAGAGACTCCTGCCGCTCCGCAACCAAGCGAGCCTGTAATGGCAGAGCCAATAAAAATCGAGGCCGCGGCAGAAAAACCAGCGGAGCCAGTACCGGAAGAAGCGCCCAAACGCCGCTCCTTCTCGGGTGGCGGGGCGACCATTGTTCGCAAAGCATCTCCAGAGGAAATTGAGGCCCAGAAAAAACGCGAGCAGGACGCCGCGGATGCACACGGCAACCGTACTGTCCGCCGAGAGGATAATCGCGGAGTGCGCGTCAGTGGTATGGGTCTTCTCTCATCCCGCGGCCGCGCTGAACCACAAACCACGGTCCGTGGCCCGGCGTTTCCCGGAGCTCCTGGCGCCGACGTGACTCCAGATCTGGCAGCCCCAACCGATGAGTGGGGCAACCGCCGCGAGCGCGTTCGCCCTGATGCCGCGAAAATCGAAGAAGAAGAATCTGCTGGGAAGCCTGGCGCGAAAGTCGCCAAGCAAAAACGCGCCAGCCTCAATATGCGCACACTTCTCAGCCAGTTTGAGGAGAATGAAGAGCCTACCGAAGAGCAGCCGGAAGCGGAAGTTCAAGCACGGGTATTTACCCCTAGCGCACCACAACGTCATAGTTATAAACGCGACATGAGACGGCGAAGGGATCTTAAAAAGACCGTAATCACGACACCGCGCGCTGAATACCGCGTAGTCGAGATGG
Organism: Oligoflexales bacterium; assembly: GCA_947468665.1. Taxonomy (GTDB): domain Bacteria; phylum Bdellovibrionota_B; class Oligoflexia; order Oligoflexales; family RGVZ01; genus CAMDKS01. The sequence goes on from CANILH010000013.1 coordinate 36,478, forward strand.
AAGGAGCGATCACAGTCTCTGACCTCGGCCGGCAGATGGGCGTAAAAGGAACTGAAATCATCAAAAAGCTTATGGCAATGGGCGTTATGGCGACCATGAACCAAGAGCTTGACGTCGACACAGCCACTCTCATGTCTTCTGAGTTCGGATTCGAGCTCAGGAACGAAGAGAAAACCGCGGAAGACATTTTGGCCACCTCCATGGCCAACAGTGTCGTCGGTGATGTCGAGGAACGTCCTGCCATCGTTACCATCATGGGTCACGTTGACCATGGTAAAACATCCCTGCTCGACGCAATTCGCTCCGCGAAAGTCGCGGCCGGCGAGGCCGGTGGGATTACTCAGCATATCGGTGCTTACACGGTTGACTACAAAAACAAAAAGATCGCTTTTCTTGACACGCCTGGCCACGAGGCATTCTCATCCATGCGTTCCCGCGGAGCGAGTCTGACTGACATTGTCATTCTCGTTGTCGCTGCCGACGACGGCGTTATGCCGCAGACGGTTGAGGCGATAAACCACGCTAAAGCCGCTGGCGTGCCGATCATCGTCGCGGTCAATAAAATTGACAAACCAAATCTCAACCTCGATCGTCTTTTCAGCCAGTTAGCTGAGCATGGAATTCAGTCTGAGGAATGGGGCGGCGAGAATCAGTTTGTTAAAACATCGGCAGTGCAGCGGGTTGGTATCGATGAGATGCTCGATGCGATTTTACTGCAAGCTGAGGTACTGGATCTTAAGTCGAGCCACGTCGGACCTGCGTCCGGTACTGTTGTCGAGGCGCACCTTGATAAAGGTCGCGGCCCGGTCGCTACGATCATGGTTCAAACAGGAACCATGCAAGTTGGTCAGTATCTCGTCGCGGGTCGTGAATCCGGCCGCATAAGAGCGATGATTGATCACCGTGGGAAAAAGCTTGATTTTGCCGGCCCATCAACTCCGGTTGAGGTTATTGGCCTTAGCGGTGTTCCTGCCGCCGGGGACAAAGCCAATACTGTCACCGATGAGCGCGTGGCGCGCGATATCGTAGCGGTACGTGACGAGCAAGAACGCAAAAAACAATCTGGTAAATCCAGCGCTGCGAGTCTCGCGGATCTGCTTGCCAAAGTTCAGACGAGCAGTCGTCCGGAACTTGCCCTCATTGTAAAGGCGGATGTTCAGGGTTCGCTGGAGGCCGTTTGCGAGGCCATCAATAAACTCACTGGCGACAAAGTCCGTAATAAAATCATCCACAAGGCTGTTGGTGGAATCTCCGAGAGTGATGTCGCGCTAGCCATGACCACCGGAGCGGTAATGGTGGGATTCAATGTTCGCGCCGCACGTGGGCTCGATGACATGGCGGACAAGAATGGCGTTGTCATTCGTTACTTCTCCATCATTTATGAGCTCGTTGACGCGGTCAAAGCAATCATGGCGGGTAAGCTTCCTCCAATCGTCACCGAAAGCGTGCTGGGTCACGCGGAGGTTCGCCAGACTATCAGCGTGCCAAAAATCGGTACAATCGCCGGTTCCTCTGTTCTCGACGGCAAAATCACTCGCCAGTCCAAGCTTCGCCTTATCCGCGAAAGCGTTGTTATTTACAACGGCAAGATCTCCTCGCTCCGTCGCTTTAAAGACGACGTGCGTGAAGTCGCGCAGGGCTACGAGTGTGGTATCGGGATTGATGGATACGCGGATATTCGCGTTGGCGATGTAATTGAGGCTTACGAGCTCCAAGAGTCGGCGCCAACACTTTAAAGTAATCAGAATCAGGAACGGGTGGTCGGGTATGAGTCTTCGTAAAGAACGAATGGGTGATGAAATCAGGGATATTATCGCGGCCAGCCTCACAGGTGGCCAGATGAATGACCCCAGACTTCAATTTGTCACTATTACGGGTGTGAAGCTCAGCCCCGATCTCCAGCTTGCTTCAGTCCATTTCCGGGTTATCGATGAGAAAACCCAAAGTGAGACGCGCAAGGCCCTGGACAACGCGGCCGGAATTTTCCGCACAAAACTGGCGAAGGCACTTGAGGTCCGCCGGGTACCCGCGCTTCGGTTTTACTTTGATACATCTGTTGAGCGCGGCGCGTCCGTTGATTCCATGCTTGACCTCATTCGTAAAGAACGAAACGATTAACCTGTCACCTGATACGCGACTATGGCAGCGACTCACCAATCAGATTTCTCGGGTTTAATTCCTATCAATAAACCCCGCGGCATTACGTCGAAAGACGTCAGCCGGGCGTTGCTGCGTCGTTTTGGTAAAATCAAACTTGGCCACGTGGGAACCCTGGATCCAGACGCTGACGGCGTACTGCCAGTGTTGATCGGGCGCGCTACAAAACTCCAGGACTACCTTTTGGATCTGTCAAAGGCCTATAGCTTTGAGCTAACCCTCGGAGTCGCGACGGACACGCTTGACGCAACCGGGCAGGTAGTCGCCGAGCGTCCCTGGGCACACGTCAAAAGGGAAGACGTCGAGCGTGTTATCAAAAATTTCTTAGGCGAGATTACCCAGGTCCCTCCTCTTTATTCAGCAATTAAATACCAAGGTAAGGAATTATATAAGTACGCCTACGCCGGCCGGGACGCAGAAGACTTGCCCCTTGAGCAATTCCGGCGCCGTGTTTACATATCCAGCCTGACCATTGATTACTTTGACCTGCCGAGAATCGGAATGACGGTGTACTGCGGTAAAGGCACCTATGTGCGTACCATTGGAAATGATCTCGCCGCCGCTCTTGACACCGTAGGACACATAACAAGACTGACCAGAATTCTGAGTGCCGGTTTTGAGATTCAAAATTGCGTAAGTATTGAACAGGCAACAGCAGATCAAACTACGCTAAACTCCGTTGTAACCCCCATAGATCAGCTCTCAATTGGTTTGCCGACTTGGACTCCTGATGATATATTCCTGCTCCAGCGATTAGTGGATGGTCAACTTGTTTTTTTGACGGCAGATCAGTGCCCGGCCGTCCTGACCACCGATAGTCAGATGGATGTTCTTGCAAAATCATCTGACGGCAAGAGCCTGGGTATTATTAGCGTAGTGTCGCTTGTTGGCGACAGAGTAAAACTTCATATGAAGAGAGGTCTTTGATGTCATCCAGCATGAACAATTCCGATTATCTTTTTACATCTGAATCCGTAAGTGAGGGTCATCCGGATAAAATCGCCGACCAGGTCTCTGACGGCATTCTTGACGGCCTGCTCGCCCAGGATAAATTCAGTCGCGTCGCATGTGAGACACTTGTCAAAACCGGACTCGTTGTTATTGCCGGTGAAATCACCACAAAAGCGCGCGTCGACTACGCCAAAATCGCGAGAGAAGTCATCGCTGACATCGGTTATACTGACGGCGAACTTGGTTTTGACGCGAAAAGCTGCGGTGTAATTTGCGCCATTGAAGAGCAGTCTCCTGATATTTCCATGGGGGTAACAGAAGGCTCCGGACTCCACCAAGAACAGGGCGCGGGTGATCAGGGCATGATGTTTGGTTACGCTTGTAACGAAACCAAGGAATTTATGCCTGCGACAATCAGCTACAGCCACCAACTTCTCAAAAGGCTAAGTCATCTACGTCGCACAAAAGACGTAAACTTCCTTCGTCCTGACGCTAAGAGCCAGGTTACCGCTGAGTACAAAGCCGGCAAAATGACCCGCATCGAGACTGTAGTTGTCTCGACTCAGCACGGACCGGACGTCGCCCACAAAAAACTCGAGGAGTACGTCATTGAGAATTGCATCAAAAAAACAATTCCGTCTGAACTCCTGAAAAACACCAAATACTACATCAACCCCACCGGCCGATTCGTTATCGGCGGCCCGCAAGGTGATTGCGGACTTACCGGCCGTAAGATTATCGTCGACACATACGGCGGGCACGGCGCTCACGGCGGCGGAGCATTCTCCGGCAAGGACCCGACAAAAGTAGACCGCTCAGCCGCTTATATGGCGCGTTATATCGCTAAGAATATGGTCGCCGCCGGTGTCGGCGAAAAGTGCCTGGTTCAGCTCGCGTACGCCATCGGTGTGGCAGAACCTGTCTCAATTTTTGTGGACACTTATGGCACCAGCAAATATACGCCGATACAACTCGCGGACGCGGTTCGCAAAGTATTCAACTGCAAACCTCGCGGAATTGTCGAGACTTTTGACCTGCTTCGCCCCATTTACCGGGCGACAGCGGCGTATGGCCACTTCGGCCGCGACGAATTCCCATGGGAACGACTCGATAAGGTTGACGCTATTAAAGCCGTGCTCAAGTAATCCGGAAATTTTCTAATAAATTTAAAGGAGGATCCCCGGGGGTCCTCCTTTTTAATCCCCTCTCCCCATGAATCTGAGATATTCGTAACAAGACAGGTCTTTAGACTTGGGACGGTCGGCCCAAATCGTTATACTGTAGTCATGATTCAACGCTTTATATCCAAAAAAATATGGCTCGTTAACCGGGACTTCCAGCTTCGATATGCAGGGGCGGGACTCGCAGCGGGAATAATCTCAACGATCATAACAGCGACCTTAATTCTCTACCCACTTTTTGCGTTCAAAATAATCACTCTCGGGTTATTCCTCCCCTGGCCGATTTTCGCCTGCATGCTTCTTGCCGCAATATTAAATGGCATGGTTCAGATGTGGTTCGGAATCGTTTTGACCCATAAAGTTGCGGGTCCAATGTTTAGCTTAATCAGGCACCTGCGCAGTATCGGAGCGGGACAATGGAATATAAAAATGGGCCAAAGAGAGGGTGATGAGCTGCAGATGATCGTACGACATCTGAATGAAATGAGTGATCATCTTGTTCTCGCCACGCGCAATGATCTGGACGTCCTGGACAAGATAAAGCTCACCGTCTCCCAATTTAATGGGGAGGCTGGCGAGCGGGACTTTCTTTTGACCGCCATCGAGAACCTCTGTGAGAGTCTTAAAAAACGAATTACCACCCAAACTAAGGACACGCACCATGATTGAACACCTGTCTGGTAAAATACTCTCAAGGCTTCCTCACTCATTGATCATTGACGTCAACGGGGTGGGTTATGGGGTTGAGATGCCGCTGAGCGCACTTTGTGAGGCCCCCGCTCCCGGCCAGCCTATTTCTGTCTGGATTGATACCTATGTCAGAGAGGATGCGCTCAGGCTGTTTGGGTTCTCAACATTTGAGGATCGCCAGGCCTTCTTCATGCTGAGATCCGTGAGCGGGATAGGACCGAAAATCGCGCTAGCCATTCTATCCACGCTGAACGCCCGGTCACTACGGCAAACCGTATTACAGAATAAAATTGGGCTTCTTGAGTCCGTACCAGGCATTGGCCGCAGGACAGCCGAAAAGCTCATCCTCGAGCTAAAACCAAAAATGGAAAAACTCAGCTTCGCCGCTTCCACTATAGGTGATGGAACCGCGAGCTCCCGACAGCGTACAGGGGCCACATCCTCGCAGGATAACATCGATGGACTTGATTCTGACGACAGCGACCAGGCACGCCTTGACGCGGTTCTCTCTGATGTCCGCAGCGCTCTAGAGAACCTCGGCTATAAAGAAAAAGACATACAACCAATTATCTCAGGAGTTATGCGAAATCTCACACCACAAAGTGACCTGGGATTTCAATTTATTCTTAAGAGCGCTCTCAAGTCACTTCGCGACGGAATGTAATTGGAGACTCATACGATGGAAATTATCAGATCAACAAAGACTCAAATCGACAGACTATCTGTTCCAAGCGAGATTCTTGAGGATCAGGAGCTGCAGGCGCAGGCCCCATCAATCCGTCCGGCCAGATTCGCTGATTATCCGGGGCAGGAAAGTGTAAAACAAAACCTCGAGGTTTATGTGGGTGCCTCCAAAAAACGGGCTAAACCCATGGATCACGCGATTTTGCATGGGGCTCCGGGTCTCGGAAAAACGACACTCGCTAACATTATTGCCAATGAGCTGGGCGTTCCATTTGTCGCCACAAGCGGGCCAGCCATCGACAAGGCTGGGGATCTCGCGGGAATCCTGACAGGCATTGAGCCTGGTACACTGCTTTTTATCGATGAGATCCACCGACTTTCGATCAAGGTTGAGGAGGTGCTCTACAGCGCGATGGAGGATTTCGCGATTGATATCATTATAGGTCAAGGACCATCCGCCCGCAGTGTTCGTATGGACGTCGCGCCCTTTACTCTGGTTGGCGCGACAACCCGTTTATCACTGCTCTCCCGTCCACTGCTTGGCCGTTTTGGAATCCAGGAACGTCTTGATTTTTATGAGCCAGAGGCTCTGGTGAAAATTCTTTTTAGAACCGCGGGAATATTGGGGTTCCAGTTATCGCCAACGGCGGCTTTTGAGATCGCGCGCCGAAGCAGGGGTACGCCAAGGCTCGCGAACCGACTACTCCGCCGTGTTGCTGATTTCGCTGACATGGATGATCTCAGCGAGATCGATCGCGTTGTCGCTGACATCGCTCTCACAAGACAAGGAATTGACGCGGCCGGACTTGACCGTGTCGACCGGAAAATCCTGCAAATCATGCGTGAGCAGTATGATGGTGGGCCAGTGGGAATAGATACATTGGCTGTGACGCTCAATGAGGATCGCGACACGCTTGAGGATGTTTATGAACCATATCTGGTCTACAGAGGTTTTATCGCCCGCACGCCGCGGGGCCGGGTGATAACCAGCAAAGCCATGGACTACCTTCGGCAATTACCCTGAAGTGATTACATTTTCCGCCACTTGATCTACCCTGACCCGGGTTACATTACTGTCGTCGCGCCAGACTCTCAGCCCAACTGTTGGCGGAAGTGAGTCTATCGACTGCCCTGAGAGCCGGGAGATCCTGTTCCTTACGTCAGCTATACTACCAGCGTGGAGAGTCGTCATCACACCACCGTGACCTGTACGCGCAAAGTCTATAAACATCGCGGCCTCCGGCCCCCGCAACTCTCCCATGACGAGCAGCGCGGGCGATAGACGCATCATTTCAGCCAGAACTCTGGAGAACTCCACTCCGCCGCGACCGCCCGTATCGACCGGCACCTCAACCAGACGAAACCAATTCACGGATAGCAATGGGATCTCAGCCACGCTCTCAGCTAAACCAACCCTGGTATCCATAAAGTACTCCCGTAAGACCGCCGCCAGGAATGTGGTCTTACCAGAACCGGTCGCTCCGTAAATTATCAGCGATACGCCCGAGCGGATCCACGAAACGAGATTGCGGCTCTCGAAATTCTCAAAAACAAAACCCGAAAGACTAATCTCACCAAATAACTGTCGTCGTAGGACAATCAAGGGACCTTCCGGCGATACCGGGGAAATTACGGCGTGCCAACGCCACGCTGCCCACGGCAGAACACCTCCGGCGAACGGTTTGAATGGATCCAGACGAACCTTACACTCCCAGGCGAGCTCAAGCAGAAACTCGGCGATATCGTCTTTGTCCCAACCTTCGTTCCGGGGGATTAATTCCCGCATGCTACTCATAACCGAGATTCCCTGGCCAGCGCTCAGGTATATCTCCACCACCGAGGAGTCATTCATATAAGGGGCAAGTTTTTCGATAAAACGGGTCAACGCCGAGGCACGCTCTCCTGTCCCCGAAAGAGGATTAGGAATAGCGTCCTCAACCTTCAATGGCTCCCGGCGGGAGCGAAAAGGTCGAATCATTTTTAAGCCTCAATTAGGACCAAGATAAATCTCAGCAATAATAATCGCGGAAATCACCCTGCAGGGCGCGCTCAATTTTTGAATGGCTTGACGGCAAAGCGTGGGCGACACAGGCGTCAAAAATAAATGACCGAACATCATCGTCATCCCAGTCCCTGGTATCTATCGCCCGCACTCCCTCTAAAAGGCGCTCAGCCATATCGATTGTTATAATCCCACGGTTTCTGCAATTTTCGATCGCCTGCCACACCTCATCAGATATGGAAACGCGTTCAAGGGGACTTGATAAGCGGTAGCCTAGCGTTCCTGGCGCGAATATGCTCAAGACGTCAACCAATGAGCCAGCCGCCTGCACTTTGTCGCACCAATTCTCAGCGGCCCGGATAAGATCCAAATCAAAACCGCGTGCCTGCAGTTGAACCCGCAATAAACCATCATCTTCTGTAGACTGGCCGTGACAACAAATCAGATCAGCCATTGACTCAATAACGGATCGGAAATCCTCAAAAACCAAGTCATCCTTCATGGATTCTCCTGACCTCGTTAAAAAATTTAGTTTAGAATTTGCTCTGCATCAAAGGTACCAATATAATTGGCCACTTGGCAAGTTTGACCCAGACTGCCAAAATCTGCGTTGGGAACCACCTGGTATCCTTGTGATAAAAAATCCAAAAGCTCGTCTGGCGTAAAAAATGGGCAAGCCCCGTCAGATATCAATTGCCGCGACCCATCCATTCGGGCGTCATCACCGCGAATATCAAAGACGTAAACATCACGCCCCTGCTCAAGCGCCTCTTGTGCCGTAATCAGCGATCCAGACCGCGGTGCCGCCGACATCACACTTGTAACAGCGCACATACCACTAACGATCCGGTTACGGGCAGGAAAATCACGGGGAAGAACATCCTGAAACCAAAGGCGCTCGGAAACAAGGAGCCCACCGCGGGAAAGCACTTCACTGAAAGTCCGGTCATTGCAGCGGGGAAACCTCGTGTGCAACCCACCGGCAAAGACAATGATGGCAGAAATATTCTCTTCACCACTCACCAGCATACCCTCATGGACCGCGATATCGCACCCGATCGCGCCTCCGCTCACGACAGTCCACGGCGATCTAGCCAGTGTCATTCCAACATCCACCGAGGCGCGAAGCGCTTCATAACTAGCCTTCCGAGATCCAATCACTGCCACACAGCCACGGCGCAGAAGCTCGGCATTCCCGAGCACAGTCAAGTAGAGAGGCGGTCTTGCGATTTGACGCAGAAGCGACGGATAAAATGGCGAGTGAATAGAAATCATCGTCGCTGACGCGGACGACGCGCCAATAAAATGCCTGACAGCGGCGTCCGCCAAGACCGTCAAGCTAATCCTTCGAGCACGGAGCAACTTTTCTAGCCAAAATAGACGCGGATTAAAACACGACATGTCTGCCTCAAGAAACTCGATCCATCCTCTCTGATCCACCAAATGAAGGCCACCTCTCTGGTACTGCTCAACCGCGAGGTGAGGTGGATCCATACTACCCGCGCCAACTCGCGAATCCGGAGCGGGAAACCAGGTTCCGATTAATTGCGATGCCACATGCGTCATAGCCGTCATTAACTCGTTCAAAATCATAAGACCCTCCTTTGGGATTGATTCCAAAGGAGGGTCTCAGAAAAATAATAATGACCGCCAGCGACTTCACTGTAGCGTTAAACTGTCGCCCACTCGCACTTCAGATGTCCCCACCACGATATAACCAATAGCGGCCTCACCCGAAACCTCAATAATTCGCGCGATCGCTGCCGGACCTGCGTCCGTTCTAGCGTCCTGGTTTGACTGATGATGAAGCAGACGGTTAGTTTCTGTTTTGAAAATAACGTAGTAATTACCAACAGATAAGCCTTTTTTCTCAAGAAATACCAAGTCACCCTTTGCCCCAGATTCCATGCCCGCGTCCTGAAATCCAATAACACTTGAACTCGCCATACCCGGAGCACCAACAGTCGACACTCCATTAATTGTCCTTCGCGTTGCAAGAAAGTTGACGACAATGTCGCCCGACTTCACGCCTCCAAATCCGTCAAACACGAAACCTTCCATCAGGCCGCCCTGAGTCCTCCTGGTCAGCCTGACATTTCCCTCGAATTCATACCGATATCCGACCTTTTCCCCCGACCGGAGACTTGAGACCAAACCTACAGGACGAAGAACTGTATATGTCCCAGCAGCCAATGAGGCCGAAGGTGAAACCAGTATTTTGGCGTTGTCGCCCGCCATTCCCTCGCCATTAACGCCGCCAACAATCTGGCCTAAAGGCTCTCTCTCCTCGGCGAAAAAAAACGCCGGGATCGCGATACTAAGATCGTCACTGCTCCATGGGCGCCCAGAAAAAATAAATCCGTCAAGTGGATCGCCCTCACTGCCAATATCCGATGGACCAACCACTGAGACAGCTGACTGTTCCTCGATGCCATGTACGACCTTTACACTTCCGCCCTCATTTCCCAGGCTCTGAATTGGTTCTGACACGAGTTCCGCCTCTTTGATATCACCCTTCTCAACTGGAACGACCTCATCGTCGGCAACCACTTCAAGAAATGGTGGATTCTCGTCATCACCTGAGTAAAACGCCAGCTTCATCCCAGGAAAGATGAAATGCGGATTTTTAACATCAGGATTCAATGACCAGAGTTTTGGCCAGTAGTTTCCATCATCAATAAGCTGACTACACACGTCAAACATAGTATCGCCTTCCTCAACATCATAGAACTCCGGTGCCTCGCCTGCGGCCATTACTCGACGCGTCCCCGGCAATGGGGGAGCCCCGCCGAATTCATTGGCGACACGGCCCGGATTTAACTTAACGGGAGCCAAACTACCATCACCAACCAGTGGAGCGGATGATATTGGCGCTGCCTGCGATGCCACGGGCAATGGGGGCGGGGCTGACGCGGCAACGGGCGAAAAGGGGCTCGCTGGATTTTTAATAGTAACGTCAATCGGCAAAGTCGCTGTCGTCGGCTGTTTTGTGGGTGGACTGGCGACTGTCGTTTTAGGTTTTTGTTTTACAATTGTGCTTTTACTGTCAGACGGCGCGTCAGCTACTGAGCCATCACCAAATAAATCCGCGTCACTACCAGTGCTGCCATTAATCAACCCGGAATCACTACCAGTGTTACTCCCTGTATTCCCATCAAGACTAAAGTCGCCATCTTGAGAAAAGCTCACGGGCGCGAAAAAACACGCAAATATCGCGCACAGTGGCAATAGTGATATTTTTTTCATTAGAGATTGCCCTGCAAATTTTTCAATTCCTGTGATGCCATTTCTGAGACCTCCTGCCCGTCAAAGTCCTTAATGACACGACGAAGCTCAACACGAGCACGCTCTTTTAGACCAAGCCCAACATACACCCGCGCAAGTTCAAGGCGGGCGGATGATACACCTTCACCGCTTGGCCATCCCTTAAGATACGCCTCAAACTCTCCCCTGGCCGTAGCATACTCCTTAAGTCCCAGATACGATTTACCGAGCCAGAGTCGAACGGCTCCATCACCAGCTTTGTCGCCAAACTCACGGCTCATTCCCGCTAATTCCGCTATCGCCAGGCCAAAACGGCTGGCCTGATAATGCTCTTTGGCGATCTGCATTCTGGTAGTGAGCACGCTTGCGGAGCCCGTATCAGATGACCTATTTTTTTTATCGGGGTTCACATCAACTCCGTCGAGATTTGGTCCAGTGAAACCATCAGAAGATGACTCTAACGCGAACAAGTCCTCAACAGGCAGTTTCCCCGCTGCATGATTCCCCGATTTCTGATTTTTCTTATTGCCGCCTCCCGTTTTGAGGTCGTCGGGAACAATCCCGGTCAAGAGCCCCTGCTCCAGAAGTCGTACTTTCTCTCTTTGACGTTTAAGCTCGTTCTCAATTTCGTCCATCCTCGCCATGAGCCGGGCCTGCTTTAGCGATATCTCATCGTCTCTGACTGGCGTCGCTATTACCGCAACGTTACTATCCGGTGTCGATGATGTCTGATCAATATTTTTTGACTCTGGCGCGGCGATAGGTTTTTCAGCAGCCTCAGGTGCCCCCGATTTTCCACCACCAAAAGGCCACAGACTGGCGCAGGATGATGTCACCAAAATAACTAACAGCATTCTTGCGATACTCATGGCTCCGCTCATACCGTCCTCCAATATTAAATTGCCTCGGCTTGACTCGCTTTTTGAATAAACACCTGAATATCTTTCAACAGCTCCTCACTTGGATTCATGAACTGAACACCAAATCTATACGAGCGGACGATGCGGTTAACACCATTATCCTGAAGAACTTCCTTGACCCGTTTGCTCCAACGAATTGAACCCTCAATGGAAATGGGGTTGCTCATCGGCAAATAAAACTGTCCAATCTCTTCCATAGGAGTCCTGTCAAAAACTTTGCAAATCGACGGGAACCTTGAGACGAGTGATATCCCCCCAAGACTTACATCACCAACTGGTATCAAGGATCCAAGTTCACTTGACGACTCAAAAAAGGGTACAGTCGCCAAATCCTCAGCATCAGGCTCCCATGAGTCTATCGACATAAACGCCCGCGCATTCCCCGCGACCTGAAAACGGGCGTTTTTACGCCGCTCAATGCTCAAAAGGTAATTCGGAAGAGATACTGTGCATGCAACGTCACTCAATGTCGCGATTGTCGTGTAAAACTCGACCTTCGACGACATAAGCACAAATTCGACCATAATGCCGCCGGAGGAATTCTCTAATAGAAACTTAAGCCCACGGTCACTGATAGATCCGATTTTAAAACCATGATCAGCAATCGCCCCCTTAATTGGAATTGCCCGCCCTTTGACCGCGACCGTAGGTAAACTAAGAGCCCTGACGAGCAAGGGAAGGTTGCTTTGCGCTACCTGCTCAAGAAGTCGCGCCACCCTTTCCGGTGACGAAATTCTCATCTTTTGGTCGTCCTGTGGGAAAATCACGTACTGAAACCTCTCTTGCCACCAGAAGCATTGTCCAAACCGTTAAAGAAAACATGAACCCGCTGTCCTGGTATGTATTCTGGCTCATTGCCCCGCTTACCGAGACAGCCAACAGCGCATACAGCCCGCTCTTCACAATCGAGGTACGCCGGGCTACAAACAAATACGAAACAACCCAATTCACGACACCCGCCACGCCCAGCAAACCGTAGTCAGCGGCAAACTGCAAAAATGCGTTGTGGGCTAACTTAATGCTATCACCTATGCCGTAAGATAAATAATAGGCTGATATTGCCTCGCGAGGCGCTCCCGGACCGAGCCCATGAAATAGATGCTCAGTAAAAATCCTCCAGTGAACAGCCAGATGAAGTGCGCGCGCGTCACCTCCCACTCCAGACTGAAATAACTCAGAAAACCTGGCGAACAACCCAAAATACCAGGCGAAAATTACCAGACCGACCAAGCCAATCGACGTGATTTTCCAATGCCGTAAAAATCCCGTGAACGGACAGATCAAAGCAAATCCTATCAAGGCGCTCGCAATCGGCCCCCTTGATCCAGAAAGCGAGAGCACAAGCGCGGCGGCAATTGACGCCACCAACCAGGCATTTTTTTCCCACCGCTCCTCAGCATTCCGCCACAGGGTCAAGCAGCCAACCAAGGCCAAAGCCTGACAATAACCCAAGGTCAAAGGATGCCCCATAAATCCACTGATTCGGTAGACACCGTAAGCAAACCTGCCCGGGTTTAATACACCCGAAAAACCATGGGCCCAATCGAGTCCCAGCTGCCTCTGGGCCACACAAAAGGCTCCATGAACAACGGCCGCTACTGCGTAAGAAAGCGCGAATGCGGTCCAAAGCTTCCTGAAGGCGGCAGCGCGCCACCAAAAGGAAAGATACGCGAACCACAATATGACATACTTGACTCCGACGTTACCAAGGCCTTGCCTTAGAGCCTTATAATCCGGGTGTTCAGTTTCGGCCGCGGCCCACAAGCCCGCGAGAATCAACAACATCCATAGTACCAGCGACGCGTTGGATAGGGGACGCAGTAAAGTCAGGAATCGTGCGCGAATCACGATCTGGCCAGATGTGCGCGTCTCAAAACGTGATAAAAGAACAACCACAAGCATGAATCCGCCAAGCACGTAGCCAGAAAAGACTGGCGTGAACATGGCTAAGGTCGATAAAATAACCAATATGAAATTAAATTTAAGTAAATTGGCGTTCATACTAAATTCCTCCCGCTCTTTGACGCGGAATTCCGCGAAATTTTATTTTACCGCAACTCTTGCGGTGGTGGCCAGCGCGGGAATTGGCTATTCGGCGGAAAAACAATCCGACATCACATTCGAAAGTTCAAATCCCGAGGACGAGCCGACCGCCTTTGCCTCCAGCTATTTTGGTTTCATTTTAAATCAAAACCAACCCTGGAGTTACGGCACATCAACTTGGTCCAAGGGCGGCCCTTCATGGGGCGTTGAATACCGTTTTTTTTACAAAGACACATGGACACTCGCGATCTCAGGAGAGTTTAAGCAGCTTAAGAATTTGGAGCATAATGACGAGAATCTATTCGCCCTCTCTCAGGAAACCATGAGATTGGTTCGCTTATACCACCCTTGGTACCTCGCGGCAGGAGGAAAACTATCCAATTACACACCGGTACGTCAGATTTCCATACCGTACGAGCGGGATGAAACCAGAGCCCTTGATACAGGCGCCGCGATCAGCGTCGCGACGATCTGGATCGTGGGACCTCGCGTAATCACAATGCTGAGTGCGAACCGATGGCGCTCTCTGTCAACGACCAAAAGGCAAGGAGTGGAGTTAACAGCAACAGCATTAATTACCTTCCGTTGAACAACTCCAGATAAGCTCCATCCGGTCATTTTTGTGGACAATTCGGCAATCGCACACGAGCCACCCAACCATATCGCTGGGAGGCCCACACCCGGGAAATGCCATAGGTGTCTTTGTACTCACTTGTATCCATAGTGCGGGTAAAATTCGCTCCGGCACCGTAAACAACAGCCCATTGATGGACCATAATACGGTCTACCTGTGACGAGCTCTCATCTCCACGCGTCGCTAAAAAAATCCCATTTTGAGCGCTAGCTGTCTGACAATGCTCCGCGTTCTGACAATAGCCGGTTCCGGAATCTTTGAGACCAAGTCCGGATAGAAACTCCTTAAATCGCTTGGACTCCTGCTCAAACGGCAAATAACCGGCTAAAACAACGCGTTCAAGGCATGTATTCTGCTCCTTGACCGACGAGCGGATTTTTTCCTCAAGGAGGGAATACCACAAACCCGACTGATCCAGCCTTGATGGCATTTGAACATCAAAAACCAACACTGGGGAACTGTCGTTGGAGACCGGGTAATATGCCAAATGCCCGTCGACCCCGAACTGAGAGTAATACTTAACATCGTCTGCGATAGGCATATGAGAAAACGGTTTCGCGACCGCGACAGCCAGAAGGCGCTCTTCCCCTGTTTCGGGTAAGCTTTCAATCTTGGTCTCTTTCCAATCGTAGCGATTTAATGCGCCCGACCGAAGAATCAGCTCATCAGACTCAGAAACACTTCCCGCCCGCCGCATCGCGTTCTGCAAAACAACAATATCCGGACGGACATCGCGCAACGTCGCGTCAATCAAATCAAGTCTGTCTCTGCGAAATTGCCAGTCACCGCTCCAGGATTTGACATTTCTGCCCCCCTCCTGCTGACTGAACATATCAAGCGACGCGATTGTTAGTACGCGTTCACTATACCCCGATGGACCGTCCGCTGTAACGCAGGCGGAGACACCAGGAAAAACAACGCCTAAAGTTATGAGCCAGCCACAACGCATTGTCTCAGCAGCCTATAAGCCGGCTAATCACTATCCGCTGAATCTCACTCGTGCCCTCGCCAATCCTGAGCAGGGCCGCGTCGCGGTAATGTCTCTCAATGGGGTACTCTTTCATAAGTCCGTATCCACCAAATGTCTGTTGACCTTCCCGTGCGCAATACTCCGCGACCTCAGAACAATAAAGCTTAGCCATAGCGGCGACCTTCCCGAACGGACGACCAGTCTGCTTCTGCCAGCAAGCCTTATAGAGAAGCCCTTCGGCGGCCTCGATACGCATGGCCATCTCGGCCAGCTTAAACGCTACCGCCTGGTGTTTACTCAGAGGCTGCCCAAATGTTTTCCGCTCCTGCGCGTAGCGAAGTGTTAATTCGTACGCTCCTTTCGCCAGTCCAAGTCCCATAGCGCCAATAGAGAGACGGCCATTGTCCAGCGTCTCCATCATTATTTTGAAACCCTGACCAACCTGTCCAAGCAATTGACTTTGCGGAACCTCGATATTATCGAAATAAAGCTCGCCTGTGTTGCTAGCGCGCCACATCATTTTATCTTTCATGGCCCGTCGTGTCAGCCCCTTGGCGTCAGCATCAACCAGAAAGCAACTTAGATCAGCGCGCCCATCTGATCTGCGCCCCGTTACGGCCTGCACC
>CANILH010000014.1 GCA_947468665.1 Oligoflexales bacterium
GCAATCGCGCGCTTTACTATGGAGATGTATTCTCCGGCACCGGCACTGGGCTTAGCGCTGAGTCGATGGAGGGCTGGAACTACGTAGGTGGTTTTATGTTCTCCAAAGACATTGCCGCGGACTCTAACAATCCGTAACACACGCTAACGTCTGATTGACGCCCTTCAAAAATCCTCCGCCCCAACCTCAACATCCCGTGTCGCCAAAAGCAAATCTGCCTGCGCGGCCGGGATTTCCTCCACCTGGCGAAGCTTAGTCTGAATGGTGCGTGACTTCCGAGACGCGTCCTCAATTTTACTGGATGCCTCTGATAATTTTTTCTGAACACCGTCGAGAATATCACCGAACTTACCAAACTCGTTTTTCACCGCGCCAAGAATCTTCCAGACTTCGCCCGAACGTTTTTGGATCGCCAAGGTCCGAAATCCCATCTGAAGACTATTGAGAAGAGCCGCGAGTGTTGTCGGCCCCGAGATTGTCACCCGGAACTCTGTCTGCATGCGTTCTGAGAGACCGGGAATCCGGAGAACCTCCGCAAAGAGTCCTTCTGTTGGAAGGAACATCACGGCGAAGTCTGTGGTCTTTGGTGGATGAATGTACTTGTCGCGGATATCCCGGGCAGCCACCTTGACGGCCATCTCCAGCTCGCGCCGTGCTGTGGCGGCCGCATCGGCCAGGCCAGCGTCTTGTGCCTCAACTAAACGCTGATAGGACTCCACGGGAAACTTACTGTCTATTGGCAGCATCACAACGCCCGCGTCATCATCACGCCCCGGAAGCTTGATCGCAAACTCCACTACCTCTGCGCCGCGACCGACTTTGGCGTTGGCTTCGTATTGCTCCGGCGTCAACACCTGCTCAAGCAACATCGCAAGCTGCACCTCGCCCCAGGTACCGCGGGTTTTGACGTTGGTGAGAACTTTCTTGAGATCCCCCACCCCGTTGGCGAGTGTTTGCATCTCACCAAGCCCACGCTGGACTTGTTCCAACCGCTCGCCCACCATCTTAAAGGAATCTCCCAGGCGGCGCTCAAGAGTGCCTTCGAGTTTTTCCTCGACTGTTTTGCGCATTAATTCAAGGCGCTCACCGCTTTGTTTCTCGATATGCAGCAGCCGCTCATCCACGGTCTTCTGAAGATCACGCATACGAAGGTCATTGCCGTCCGCGATCATGGACCATTGTTTTGACATGGCCTCAAGCTGACGCAGCTGGTTCTCGGACATTTTCATGAGATTACCGCCCATGAGATCATGGCCACCGCGAATTGCCCCGCCCACTTCCTCTCGGAGTGTTTTGTGGGAGTTCATCACATCACCACGCAGCTGCATGGCACTTTCGGAAAGCTGCTGACGCATCTGAGTCCGAAGATCCTCAAGTGCCTTAAGATAACTTTCAGAAACCGCCGATATATTGATTCGGTTGACCTTAACCAGTAAAAACCCAACAAGCGCGAGATTCAGCGCGCCCAGTAGAAGTCCCAATTCAGACATTCAAAAGCTCCTTATTTTGATCAGCACTCATCCCGGTTAAAACCGGAGCGCGCCGCTTGAACACAGGCATAAACGCGAATCCGAGAACAATTCCGCATATAAATCCCGTAAAATGCGCCAGATAACTGACCTTCGGGTCATATGTCTGCGGAAAAAGCACCATCAACGAGAACCCAACGGCCCGCATCACCCGCTTGACCCACCAGTTGCCCCGGTCAAACCGGACATAAAGCACAAGCCAGAGAGCGACCATTCCAAAAATCATCCCGGAGGCGCCAAGCAGCCTTACATGATCGTCGTAAAAATAAACGGTCAGACCGTTAGAGATTATTCCAATCGTTAGAGGCAGGACAACTGAAGCCAGCAAACCAAAATAACCCTGAAGAATCCAGGCGAAAAACAGGTACACCGGCAGATTGTGCAAAAGGTGCATAAAATCGCCGTGCCCGAGAATCGCGGTAAAGAGCCTCCAATATTCATGGGACTGCGTAATGCTCACTTTTGATACATTAAACCAGGAAAACCGCTCTGGGTCACTCCAGCTTAAAAGGCTCGCAGCCGTCATCAGGGCGAAAAAAACAGCCCCTGGCCAGAGACTCACGCCTCCCGGCATCCGCTCAAAACCCAACGGAGGCCGCTTCGGAGTCGGCAAAAAGTCAGCCGAATCAGGCTCATCGCCGTCATACTGGGGGTGGAGACTGGAGCGCTCTTCATTGATCATGCAAATGGCCTCAGGAATTTGTCCCCAAAGCCTACATGAACTGTCTCTCAAAACAACCACTTAACAGTCGTGGACCATAGGCGTTTTGATCGCCGGACGCGGAAGGTCGGAAAATGCTACTTTTATCACCTAACACCACAATATTACTTGTAGTTTTTTTACTGACGCCTGTGGTAGACAGTTGTCGTGATTTTTTGTTAAGAGGTACGGTTCTTGACCAGTTTTCCCGTGGGAGCTTACTTAGGAAAATTCAATGAATACACCTGATCTCAAACCACTCGCTAATCATAAGAACCAGGCACCGACACCTGACCGGGCAGACACGTCCGAGCAGAACATGGACAATCGAGAATTACATATATCGTCAAGAATTCCCGGTTTTTATGAATTATCGATTGGCGAGCGACTCGCTGTAGTAAGCAGCGTCGCGGGCCTGACTGACTCCGAGCGATTCCATCTTGGACAGTTTGGATCCCTGAACGGTGAACTCGCCGATGTATTTATTGAAAACGCCGTCGGAACGTTTTCCCTGCCTTTGGGTGTCGCGACCAATTTTGTGATCAACGGCCGTGATATTTTGGTTCCGATGGCCGTTGAGGAATCCAGCGTTCTAGCTGCCGCAAGTCACGGAGCGAAATTGGCGCGTGCGGGCGGTGGATTTAAAACGTCGACAACACTCCCGATTATGACCGGTCAGGTCCAGCTTTTTCTGACCTCAACTTGCGATTTTGACACCATCCTCAACGCGCGCAAAGACGAGTTGATCGCCTTCGCCAATCGCGGCCAGGATAGTCTTTTGGCCCGCGGTGGAGGAGCCCGGGAAATTGACTGGCACTACATCCCCGAGATGCACAGCGTCGTGATCCATATTCACATCGATACGCGCGAAGCCATGGGAGCCAACATCGTCAACACCATGTGTGAGCGCGTCTCGACACTCATGCCAGGCATCCTGCCGTGTGAGATTGGACTTCGTATCCTGACAAATCTAACCGAAAAACGCATGGCAAAAGCCGAATGCCTTATTCCCGCCAGTGCCTTTGACTCACCAGACTATAAAGGCACAGATGTCGTTGATCGCATTGAGAAGGCTTACCTGTTTGCGTATTACGATGTGCATCGCGCCACCACCAACAATAAAGGCATCATGAACGGTATTGACCCTATACTGATCGCGACCGGTAACGACTGGCGCGCAATCGAGGCTGGTTGCCACTCGTGGGCGGCCCGCGACGGCAAATATCGTCCACTCGCGACCTGGAGAAAAACACTCCACGGGGACCTTCACGGATCCCTTGAAGTTCCCATGGCCGTCGGTGTGGTAGGAGGGGTAACCAAACTTCATCCAACCGCGCGGGCAAGTCTCCGCCTGATGGGGAATCCCGATGCCAGCACACTTGCGCAGACAATTGTCGCAACCGGACTCGCCCAAAACCTCTCAGCTCTCAGGGCACTTGCGTCAGAGGGAATCCAGAGAGGACACATGAGCCTCCATCAAAAAAACCTGACTCTTTTGCAGCAACACGCGACCAGCCCCCGAAACTCAAACTAAAGTCACCACGAGAGAACGCCATGGCAACCCAAAAGCTGAGACAAGTTGAGGTTTTCATCCCCGGAAAGGTCATGCTTGCCGGAGAATATTCTGTCCTCCGCGGAGGACACGCCCTGGCGGTGGCGCTGTCTTGCGGGATGACTGTGAAAATGGAATGGGACCCACAGGCGACTCAATGGGAAATCCACAGCAATCTCTGGACAGAGCCTAAATTCGTGGCTGGCAACCAAACACCGCAGCTGGACATGTTATGCCGGGCTGTTCAGTTCATGGCCAAACAAACCGGAATGCACGGTGGTAAAGTTACCGTCCAATCGTTAATCGAGATCAAACACGGTGTCGGCTCATCTTCAGCTTTAAGACTTGGTATTTGCGGAGCTTTCCTGGCGTTAAAAAACGGCCCGGATTTTACCCGCCCCGGAGGAATCAGCCTCGAAGCGACTCACACCGCATGGCAACTGCAATCAGAAGGTCAAAGCGCCGCGAGTGGTTATGATATTATCTCGCAATTCGCGGGCGGCCTGACTGAGTTCAGTTTTGAGTATGAAAATAACAAATGGAAACCAAAATGGTTTCGCCATGATCTTGAGGGCCTGAATGACATTGTCCACGTATTTGTCGGCGGCAAGGGCGCCCCGACGGCTTCGACGATGCAGACCACATCGTCATGGCTGGACGGGGGAAACCGTTTTGAAAAGCTTACCGACATCTCCGAGACACTGATTGACTCGATCAATGTCTCGGTCCTGTGGCCAGACAAATCCAATCTGCGAAAACTGACCGGCGCCTGCGGCGCGGCACGGCACCTCTTATCCGGAGGCCCGCACTTTCCGACAGAGCTCGCCACGGAGTTATCCGGCGTCACAGGACTGGATCAGACCTGGAGCTGGAAAACCACCGGAGCCGGAGGAGAAGACGCGATTATTCTCATAGGAACAAGAACCTTCATTCAACCTGCGGCTGAAAAACTCTGGAAGTCGGGATGGCATCGCCTCGATCATCAATTCACCATGACGGGCACTCATATCGTCTCAATGACCGATGAAACCGGGAAGTCCATACTTGGTAAGTCTAAGCCCATCATAGATGCAACCCCGAATTCGAGGGAATTTCTTAAATGACCGACTTGACTGGACCTACATCAAGATCCTTTAGGGCGGTTGCTCCCAGCAATATCGCGCTTGTAAAATACTGGGGCAAACGAGACGAAGCCACCCAATGGCCCGCCAACGACTCCCTCTCCATGACGCTTTCCGAAAGCCAGACCATCACCACCGCACGCCGGACGTCAGATGGTTTTGACTCATTTTCAATGTCTGGGCACACACTTCACTCCCGCGAGGATGCTGACCATAAGATATTCCACCATCTAAACCGCGTTCGCGAATCTTTGAACGTGTCGGGGCGCCTTGAAATCATATCTGAGAATACATTCCCAACCGGATGCGGCATTGCCAGCAGTGCCAGCGGTTTTGCGGCCCTCACACTGGCCTCAGCCGCGGCACTTACCGGTGAATCGGCATGGGACGCGCTCGCGACCCGTGGCGCTACCAGAACAAAACTGGCTGACTGGGCCAGGATGGGAAGCGGCAGCGCCGGACGAAGCCTTTTGGGCGGTTTCTCGCGATGGAACACTGGAGAACATGCCAACGCCCAGACAATTCGCCAGGAATTCACGCAGGATCATTGGGACCTGGCCGATGTAATCGTCGTATTGTCCAGCCAGGAAAAACACACATCGTCAAGCGAAGCTCACCGCGCCGCGTGGGGCAGCCCGCTTTTTGCCGCGCGCCTCGCTGGAGTTCCCGAAAGAATTAAAATCGTCACTCAGGCCATCCGCGAGCGCGAGTTACCGTTACTCGGGCGCGAGATCGAGGCAGACGCCATGGAAATGCACGCTGTCGCGATGACCGGCTCACCCGCGATTAATTACTTTAGTGAGGACACTATTCGTTTTACCGCATGGGTTCGGAAGCAACGTGGCGCAGGCAATTTCCCCGCCTGGTTCACGATCGACGCGGGGCCGAATGTTCACTTGATATGCCGGCAGAGTGACGCGAGTGACATCGCGACAACGATCCGCAAGGAGTGGAAAAACGCGAAACTGATTATGGACCGTGTTGGATCTGGCCCCACGATTGAAATCTCGACACAGTTTAAGTCCGCATGCCATGAGCTAACAGGAGGTTTGTCATGACTGATCTTTTCTGGCAGTCCGAGGACGAACGGACACAACCCACTGCAAAATCTCCAGAAGAATCGACAGAGAAATCTCTCAGCTTCTCTTTCACCCAACACGGCGGGCGCGCTGGCACACCCATACGCGGTGACGCTAGCTCACGAGCCGCGGGTAAAGTTATTATGACTGGAGAGCACGCTGTAGTTTACGGTGCGCGTGCTATCGCGATTCCGCTTTTGTCACGAAGCATGAACCTCAGGATTTACACCGACCGCATAACCACCAGCAACCCCCGGATAAAATTCCAGATCGGTGGCAAACCTGTTCAGGAGCCACTTCTTGAGATGATCCACGAGGCGTTTGACGTACTCGCAATCCCAAAATTCAATATTTCCATCGATGGACATAGTACTCTGATGCTGGGCGCCGGCGTTGGATCCTCGGCTAGCCTCTGCGTGAGCGTCCTGCGCGGACTGTCGCAGGTTTGCGGCATCTCACTGACTCCCGCGAGACTCGCGGACCTCGCCAATAAACTCGAACGCCGATTCCACGGTAATCCATCGGGACTTGACACCTCGGTAGTGTCGCTTGAACAGGCGATTTTGTTTGAGCGAGGCCGTGACGCGGAGGCTATCACGGTCAATAAACCAAAGGGGTCAAATCTCCCCTGGTGCTTCGCTCTCCTCGACACAGCGGTTCGTTCTCCGACCATTCACATGGTTCGTAAGGCAGAACCCTGGTTCAAAGCCGAGGGACCAGCGATTATCGAGCGTTTCAATGACATCACATCTGACGCCGCCCGGGCGTTACGCGATGGCGACACCTCGCTTATGGCGACAGCTATGAGCAGCGGCAACGAGCTTCTCGCGCGAGCGGGTGTTGTGACTGAGCCAGTCACCAAAATGATTGATAAGGCCTTGGCAAGCGGCGCTCTTGCGGCGAAAGTCACAGGTGCTGGTGGTGGTGGCTGCGTCTTAGCATTATTCGCCGCAAGCAAGTGCGACCACTCGATCGCTCGTCTCCGTGCCGATGTCGGCAGTGACCGTATTCTTCCAATTTTTATTCCGTGAGGCGCCATGTCAGCCCAGAAGCAAAAAATATCACTAGCCTACAGTCCCGATACGGACGACGCGTTTATGGTTTTAGCCCTGCGGGAGAAGCGCGTTGATTGGGAGGACTTCGAGTTCACCTTCACAGTCGGTGACATCCAGGAGCTTAATCATGCTGCGTGCAAGTCAATCTACGACATCACCGCGATCAGCGTCGGCGCGTATCCCGGAATTCGCGATCAGTATTTGATGATGCCGGTTGGCGCTAGTATCGGTGATGAGTTCGGACCGGCGGTCGTCACCAGCCCAGGTAGCGTACTTGAAATTGACGACCTCCGCGGTAAACGTGTCGCTGTGCCAGGACTTAACACCTCCGCTCACATCGCGGCTCAGACCCTGTTCGGACCATTTACGGCCGTGCCGATGTATTTTATGATGATCCGGGACGCCGTCATGAATGGTGACGTTGACGCGGGGATTTTAATCCATGAGCTGCAACTCAACCCTGAGTCGGCGGGACTTCGCAAAATCACGGACCTTGGACGCCTTTGGCACGACCGCTTCCAACTTCCCCTGCCCCTTGGAGCGAATGCAGTCAAAAGGGACCTGGGAGCTGAGACGATTGACCGCCTATCCAGAATTTACCGACGGAGCGTGGAATTCGGCCTTGCGAACCGCACCGAGACCATTTCGCGGGCTGTGAGCCTCGCGGCCGCAAAAGACACTATGGACGACACCCAGGGAGACCGTTACATTTCTATGTATGTGAATCACCGCAGTCTTGAGTTTCAATCGGATGTGCTTTTGGGCATCCGGACACTTTTTGAGCAGGGCGCTAAAAATGGTTTATTTGAGCCAATCGATATAACTGGGCACTTGAGCAGCTGAACTCCGAGGGAGACCGACAATGATGATGCGTGACATTACCCTGAAAATTGAGCAAGGAACCAGGATTAACGAGACCGAGGCGCTCTGGCTTTATGAGCACGCGGAACTCTCTGAGCTTGGAGGTCTTGCCAACCGGATTAACCTGCGCAAAAATGGCACCGCCGTATTCTACAACATCAATCGCCACATCAACCCTACCAACATTTGTTCCTTGTCATGTAAGTTCTGCGCCTACAGCAAAAAAATCGGCGAAGAAGGCGGCTACGCCTACGAAATCGATGAGATGATCACCAAAGCCGGCGAAGCTGTCGCTCAGGGAGCAACCGAAATTCATATGGTCGGCGGGCTTCACCCAAGATGGAACTTTCAGCGTTATGTGGACATGATCAAAGCCATGCATGATGCTTTCCCTGACGTTCACCTTAAGGCCTTTACGGCCGTAGAGCTTGACTGGATGGCCCGCAAGGCAAGAAAAACAATTACCGAGGTCATGGTGGAGCTTCGCGACGCTGGACTGGGCTCCTTCCCGGGAGGGGGCGCCGAGATATTTCATCCGGAGATCCGCGACCAGATCTGTGACACAAAAGTCTCTGGCGAACAGTGGATTGACACTCACCGCACAGCTCATAAACTCGGGATCCGCAGTAATTGCACGATGCTTTATGGCCACATTGAAAGCTATACGCACCGTGTGGACCACATGCGCAGGCTTCGGGAGCTTCAAGACGAGACTGGCGGATTCAATGTGTTCATTCCCCTGGCATTCCAACCGTTCCAAAACGAGATGGGAATCAACCGCTATACATTCGGCGCCGACGATCTCCGCACAATCGCGGTTGCGAGACTTTACCTTGATAACTTCAAGCACATCAAAAGCTACTGGGTCATGCTTGGCCAGGACATCGCGCAGCTAGCGCTGCAATTTGGCGCCAATGATCTTGACGGCACAGTGCTTGAGGAGAAAATTTCCCGGGCTGCTGGCGGTCGCGCTGGTATGATTATGACCAGAGGTAATCTGGAGAATTTGATCCTCCGAAGCGGTCGCACACCAGTTGAGCGTACAACGCTCTATAATCCAGTTCGGGCCGGTGATCTTGTTCATTTGACACCGGTCAATGACGAGTACCTGGCCGCCGGAATGACCGATGTACCTAAAGATATGCTCCGCTCACTCAAAGATGGCGAGACGATGTCACCATCGAATCTCTGGAAGGTGGCTGTCACCGCGCCGTTGCACGCTATCTCTGAGTCTCTCCGCGCCTCTGGAAAAACCAACAACACAGGGCCCTCATTGACCGAGTCTGTCGCGATAAGTATCGATAAGACGACACGGGCTGAGGCTCTCACCCATGACATCCGCCACCTGCTAAGCGGTCTCGAAAGCCGATCCATCACAGCTCCCGCGCACGCCGCGGCGATTATTCTTGATACCTCCGACAGCGCCCACGCGGGCTCACAATTGCACCTTCCGGCGATGATTGCTGCCACAAAACTCGCGTCACCCGGATCGTCAATCATATTGCGCGGCGTCACAGCGGCAATCATGGCTGCCGAGTCGTCCGGAGAGAAGCCAACCGCGTATTTCGCGAATCTCAGGATGCTTGGCCTCGATGTTCTTGAGGAATCAGTGTCCGACAACGCACTGGCGACCGACGCTAAATGGCTGATATTCACATGCGCCCAGGCGGCGGAAATCGCAATCATACCGTTAATCACACTTAAGACCCTCGCCAACGCGCCGGACTGGTCGTCTTGGGCGGATGACGTGACTGAGATGCGCGGTCGTTTGACAACGACAGGACTTATCTTCGCTGTCGCCCTAGGCGTGACGCAAAACTCCCTCATTATGCCAAGCGAATTCATGAAAGCCATAGGCTTGACAAGGCTCGCTCTGCCGTTACCCACCCAGATATGGACGCCAGCCCACACCATGCCTGTACTTTCACCGCAGCGCGGATTAGGGGCGGACTCCGATCAACATCCGGTCATGAAACTCATTTCAGCGCTCAAGACGTTCGGAAGCTCGGGAATCGGCTTTGTCGCGGCTGGAGAGTTCAGCGCGGAGCGCGCATGGGAGGACTTACGTGCCTCCGGCACCCTTCCGCAGGTGACCTGCCCACGCCAGAACAAACTAGACCTCGCAGAAAAATTCGCGGCTCGTCTGAGTGACCTGCGTCACGTCCCGGCACCTTTGGCCGGAGGTTGAGTTATTCACCACACACTGTAAAATTTAGCTCAGGGCTTTCGCGCCATTTCAGGGATTAAAGGGAGACGTTTAAAACATGACATCTGATGATCAACTCCCTCCGCGACCCGCTAAGAGAAGCGAACGGGCATTTACTCCCGACGCAGAAGCTCTTCCGCCGGTAGATTATAGCTACAAAGACGATGATTACCGACGCGGCACCCGCTTTGACTGGTTTACAGGTCTTTACGGACTCGCGCCTGGTATGACTGTCGGCGTGATTTTTTTGGGGTCGTTTATTTTGGCCGTACTCCTGACCGCTATGATTCTCGCCGGAATAATAGAGGTTCAGCCATCGGCGATTAAGGCTTTTTTCAGATCAATCTTCGGCAAAAACTAGTCAGGATCCCGCTCGATGAAACTGCTCATTGATCTTCTCCACTTTATCCAGCCATACGGATCGTATAGCTATGGGGTTATATTGGCCGTGCTTCTCGCCTGCGGTTTTGGCCTGCCACTTCCTGAGGATGTCACATTGGTGGCTGGCGGAATTCTGGCATCGCGCGATATTATAGATTTCAAATTTACAGTCGCCGTTTGCATGGTCGGCGTTTTGGCCGGGGACGGGACTATTTTTTTTCTCGGCAGCCGCTATGGAAAGCGTCTCAGGAGGGCTAAGTTTTTTAGTCTGGTCTTACCCGAGAAAAGAGACGCTGCAGTAAAATCCATCTTCGATAAATACGGCGACAAAGTAATCTTTATGGCGCGCTTTATGCCAGGTCTGCGCACGCCGTTATTTTTTGCGACAGGAAGCTATCATGTGCCGTTCTGGAAGTTTTTCATGCTGGATGGATTGGCTGCGCTGATCTCCGTCCCGCTTTGGGTCTACGTTGGATATCTCTTTGGCGCGAACCTTGAGGAGCTTGAACGGGTCATGCGCCACGCCCAGGCTGGAATATTTTTAGGCCTCGGCCTAATAACCGTGTTTTTTGTCGGTGTTTATTTTTTGAAGAAGCGCCTTCTCCGCGTGGAGTGATGCTGTTTTTTTCAAATACTGGTTTTTTTTAAATACTGGGTTTTTTTTAAATACTGGGTTTTTTTCAAACACTGGGTTTTTTTAAATACTGGGTTTTTTTAAATACTGGGTTTTTTTAAATAAAAGAGGGCGGGTTGTAAAACAACCCGCCCTCTAAATTGGAGGCTATCTCATGAAGAAGCTATTAATAAATTAAATAAGCGACTCCCGAAAAGCTTTAAGAAACACAGTACGGATATATCCGCACACTGTGTAACTGTCCGCGAAAGTCGCACTGTAATGGCAGCCATTAAATCCACCAACACCAGCGTGCGTCCGCGAAGTTCTAATTACCAGCCGTATCCGCTGTAACCGTATCCGAACGCGGAGTTGTAGCGGTAGTAGTTGTATCCACCCCAAGGGTACATGTTCGCGTAGTTCCAGTTATAGTAGTAGCCATAGTTGTAATACATAGGACGATAGAAGCCCCAGTTATAACCGCCGTAGCCATATCCGCCCCAGCGGTATCCGCAGAAACTCTCTGTCGATGTTGTCTTGTCAAGTTCATCAGTTTTAACAATTTTGTCTGGAGCTTGAGATGAAGCAAATGTCGACTCGACATTTTCAGTGGAAATGTTCTGGTCGTTGGAAAGGCGCATTTCAGCCTTTTCATTCATTTCCTTGCGATCAGTGCCAACCACCGGAACGCGGATCAAAGTTACAGCTGGAAGAGTTGCCCCAGTTGCCTTTGCTGATTCGTCGGAAGGTTTGTTTGATTTGGTTTCGTGGTTCACAGCGCCGCAAGCTGTCAAAGCAAACGCGGTCGCCAAAATGCCGATTAGACGCATAGTTAGATCTCCTAGATTCAAAGTTACTTATTTCAAAAAACTCACGCGAAAGACTAATTAATAGACGGTTATTAATTAGTCAACATTTTATTTTATATTTATTAATAGAAATAAATTGTCTTGATTACAGTAAGTTATAGAGCCCCTGTGGCGGGGCAAACCGTATCGGATGGGTCAAAGCTACGCCAAGTTGGCGTAGGTACTCGTCTTTTGGGATCTCAATGGCACCAAGACTGCGCAAGTGCTCTGTCATAAACTGCACTTCGAGAAGTAGCATGCCGCTTTGTTTCATTCTCTCGGTAAGAGCCCAAAGAGCCATTTTTGACGCGTCTTTCTCGCGGCTAAACATGCTTTCGGCATTAAATACTGCACCTTGAGAGATGCCATACAGCCCACCAACCAGCCTTCCTCCCTCTCCGCGCACCTCGACAGAATGGCAGAAACCGAGCTTAAAAAGCTCCACATAAGCAGCCTTGATCTCATCAGATATCCACGTCGGTTCCCGGGACGCGCAGCCCTGAATGACTCCGATAAAATCCTGGTCAAACGTAATCTCAAAAACGCGTTTTTTCGCCGTGCGTGTTAATGACCGGGATTTGTGAAACCCTTCCAATGGAATGATGGTTCTTGGATCCGGGTTATACCAGAGAATCTCATCTGTTTCAGGGTCAGGCATAGGAAAATAGCCGCCTCGATAGGCGGCTATAATTAGTTCGGGGCTTAAGGGCTGATGAATGGACATATCCGTTGTTTACTCTGGTGTTCCCAATCGTGCCATATCGGCCAATTCAGGCGCGCTACGGTGACCCGCCAAAACAGACACCATGTCCGGTGAGTATTGCCAAACAACAATGTTCAACTTATCACTTCCATAAACACGGTATTTAAGTCCGCGGTAATCCGCTTCTTCACCCTTATAGCTCATATCCGACATTTTTCCGGGAACCATAAAATGATGTAAATGCTCATTACCACGCTCAGGGCTTACATAATTGACGGCCACGACTTTAATCACGTCGTAATCAATAATAGACACGCCCTCGGGATTCCAGCCCTTGATAGGACGTAAAACTCCCGGGTGAAATGCCAGGCCTGGCACAGAACCGACAAACTGCTTGATCTCCTCAATGTCTGTGGACGGAAGATTGATACGACCGTCAGGATCTTCCTCAAGAGCCATAGCCTCATAGCCAAGATATTCTATCACGTCGAACTTGGAGCTTGTCCGGGGCAAAAACGTATAAATAATACCGCCGATAATTCCCAAAACAATGGCGCTGAGCACAGATCTACGGATTACATTACTCCACAGTTCACTGCGCTCTACTTCCGCGATCTCACTAGCCTCAATGGTCTCGCGCAACTGATCGTCCTGGGCGAAATTTCTTAATTTATGTTTCAGTGCCTCGGATCCACCGATGTCACCAAGCGCGGACTGAAATTTCCCGCGGTTGACCTGAAAATCATCCAGCTGTTTTTGACGGGTTTTGAGTAGGTCATTAAAAGGACCCTGAAGAGACTGAGGCAGATCACCGTCAAGGTACTCCGCGATATAGCCATAAAACAGGTCGTCGCCCTGTAAATTTGAATTTGCTGATGCCATGCCCGGATTCCCCTTTAGGCTCGAATCGACGAAACCGCTAAATGTTTTTGAGAGTCCGCGAGAAATTTGCGAACGGTATTCTCATCACTGCCAAAAACTTTGCTCGCCTCTTTGATATCAAGACCTGCCATCTCAATGGCAAATAACACGGCTCTCTGCTCAACACCCAAAGCCTTCATGCTTTGCAGAATTTGCACGTTCCATTCGTGAAACCGCTCTGTCTTAATTTTTTTCCAGGCTTTCCAGGCAAGCGCCATCAGCAATAGAGGTGCCGATGTGTCTTCGTTTACCTGAGCGAAGTCCTCAAGCAGCAGCCTGAAAGTCTCCTCGGTAAGTCGCTCTCCGCCCTCGCGACTTCCGGTCAGTAACGCACCAAAGCGAAAAACCAAGTCGGCGCGCTCGTAGTAGTGATCCGTATAAAGGGTCACCTGCTTTTCAGTAAAACCATTGGTGAGGCTTTTCGCCATGTCACCCTCCTCAATTCGAACCCGGTACCATCTCAAAAGACGACAAAACAAATATTTTCATCTATCATACCAATGATTTGCCCTCTAAAACAAGGGTTCCTGCAAATGGCAATCCCGCCCTAGACAAAAGGCGCCAGCCATGACAACCTTTTGCGTTGCGCACAAGGGCTTTCAGACCATACTACCGGTTTCCTTTGCCGCCAGACAGGCTCCAGACTTTAGGAAGGTCCCGAACCATGGATCACCAACAAGACAGATCAAAATGGCTGATTGTTATCCCGGCCCGCCTCCATTCTGAGCGTCTTCCCCAGAAACCCCTGGCCGACCTAGCCGGCAAACCCCTGATTGTCCGGGTCTACGAGAACCTTACCCCACTCGCGAAGCGTGGTGCCCGGATCGTGGTCGCCCTCGACCACAAAGACACGGCCCTGGTCTGCGAGCAGTATAAAGTCCCCTTTGTCATGACCAAAGACTCTCATCCGAGTGGCACGGACAGGTGCGATGAAGTGGCTCAAGGCAACCCTGACCGTCCGTTTGTCCTTAACGTTCAGGGTGACGAGCCATTTGTCAGCGTC
The DNA here is from genome assembly GCA_947468665.1 of Oligoflexales bacterium. Lineage (GTDB taxonomy): Bacteria > Bdellovibrionota_B > Oligoflexia > Oligoflexales > RGVZ01 > CAMDKS01. Next base: position 14,573 of record CANILH010000014.1, read on the forward strand.
GATGACCTCAGCCTCCTGATGACGGCCATGGAGACATCCACGCACCCAATGGGAACTCTCGGCTTCAGACGTGATGACTGGGCGTCATATATAGATCCCAACATTGTTAAAATAGCGACAGCATCCGATCAGACGGCAATATACTTCAGCCGGGCTCCGATTCCGTTTGACCGGGAGTCATTCAGAAAGAATGAAAAGACGGTGACATTCACCCAGCATCAGGGTGTATATGCTTTCAGGCGGGATAGGTTGCGTGAGTTCTGCGGACTTCCAGCGTCTCCCCTGGAACAAACAGAAAAACTCGAGCAGCTTCGCGCCATCAGCGCCGGCTGGAGGATTTTCGTGGCCAATGCCAAGTCACCGTCTATGGGAATTGATACACCAGAGGATTTAGCAAAAGCCCGGGAGAAATTTCATGTCTAGTTCATTTGGTCAGATATTCCGGGTGACGACCTTCGGAGAAAGTCACGGCGCAGGAGTCGGTGTCGTCATCGATGGCATCCCAGGGAATATGAGACTGAGTCTTGATATCGTGCAGGAATGGCTTGATCGCCGCCGACCAGGACAATCTGAATTGACTACCTCCCGCGACGAGTCCGACCGTGTCGAATGCCTGAGCGGAACAGAAAATGGCCGCACTCTGGGTGGTCCCCTTATGCTCTTTGTACGCAACACCAATATCAAGCCGTCAGATTATAAAGATGTCCAAACAGTCTTTCGCCCCGGACACGCCGATTACACCATGCTCGAGAAATACGGCGTCACCGCCTCAAGTGGCGGAGGCAGATCAAGCGCTCGGGAGACCATAGGACGCGTGGCGGCAGGGGCTGTCGCGTGGCAGTTGATTCGTGAATTTCATAAAGACTTCGACATCGTCGGTTGGGTCCATTCGGTTAAGGATCTATCCATTGATAAGGCGACTGAGCAGACACTTGAGTCAACTGTCACGAGAAAGATTGTTGACCAGTCAGCTGTGCGATGCCCGGACGCGGCCACCTCCCAGAAAATGGTGGCCATCATTACCCAGGCCAAAGGCGCCGGTGACAGCGTGGGCGGCATTATCCGCTGCGTGATTCGCGGAGTGCCAACCGGACTTGGGGAGCCTGTTTTCGACAAACTTGAGGCAGATCTGGCGAAGGCGGTTATGAGTCTGCCTGCGACCAAGGGGTTTGAGATTGGAAGCGGTTTTGCCGGCACTAAAATGTCGGGCAGCGCACATAATGACGCTCTCATTAAAAGAGGCGAGAAAATCGCGACAAGAACCAATCATAGCGGCGGCGTTGTCGGCGGTCTGTCAAACGGCGAACTTATAACATTTAATGTAGCGTTTAAGCCGGTTTCCACCATTTTTATCGCCCAGGATACTGTTGACAGATCCGGGCGCGAGGTTACATTCAAACCCGATGGTGGTCGTCACGATCCTTGCGTGCTGCCACGGGCTGTTCCCATGGTTGAGTCCATGGCGGCCCTTGTGATCGCGGATCATGTCTTGAGGCACCGCGCCCTCGCTCCTTTTGAACCGTGATCTGCCTCATCATTTTTTAATTTAGGTTTTCATACACTTTATACTGACAGCTGAACATCAAGTGATCATTCCGACCCGAAATTAAGTATAAAACTACCTGAGGAGATCCATTCATGCGTTTCATCTCGAAAAGTTTTACCAAAAAAATCACACTCTCACTCGCGCTGGCTTTAACCACTCATGGCACACCTTTATTCGCATATAGTCTGCCGGCAAACACTGAGAAGCCACTCAACGACGAGAATATCCAGGCTCTTCAAAAAATCTCCAAGGGTGTCTCAACCGTCGCCCGCTACGCCGAGAAAGCCGTCGTTTTCGTAAGTGTCTATAAAACAGTCCGAGGTCTCCCTCCGGGCATGATTGATCCGTTTGAGTTTTTCTTTGGCAATCCCGGCAACGGTGGCGGACCAGGTCACCGTGGTGATCCGCGTCAACAGCCGCAGCAGCGACGTGAGGAAGGTCTTGGGTCGGGATTTATTATCGACTTGGACAAAGGCTATATCATGACCAACAATCACGTTGTTCAGGACGCCGACGAGATTCAGCTTAAACTTCCTAACGGTGAGACCCACGAGGGGAAAATTGTTGGACGCGATCCGAATACAGACGTGGCGATTGTTCAGATCAAGGAAAAAACTTTCAGTAAGACTGGACTCTCGCAACTAATACTTGGAAATAGTGACGACGTAAATGTCGGAGATTTCGCTGTAGCAGTGGGAGCGCCTTATGGCCTTGAGGCCAGCGTCAGCTTCGGAATTATCTCCGCTCTGGGTCGCGGCAGCCTTCAAATCACACAGATGGGAAACTTCATCCAAACAGACGCGGCCATCAACCCCGGCAACTCCGGTGGCCCTCTTCTGAATACCAGTGGCCAGGTGGTCGGCATGAATACCGCTATTTTTTCTAAAAGTGGCGGATATAACGGCATCGGATTCGCGGTCCCCAGTAATATTGCCCGCCGTATCGCGGAGCAGCTGATCAGTGGCGGCAAAGTATCTCGCGGCTACCTCGGTGTCGGGCTCCAGCCAATAGACTCTGAGCTGCAAAAAAGCCTGAATCTCCCGAAAGACACAAATGGCGGCCTCGTCGCTAAAATTGTTGCGGGCGGTCCCGCTGATAAGGCGGGAGTCGAGCCAGGTGATGTGATCACCTCGGTCAATAAACAAATTGTTCACAACGCGAGCGACGTCACAAACGCCATAGGCCTGATGGCACCAGGAACGCAAACCAATATCACTGTTATTAGGAATGGAAAGCCACGGGACGTTAACGTCAAAGTCGGCGAATACCCCGGTGAAAATGTAGCTGTAAAGGCAAAAGACATAAAAAAAGAAGACGCTCCATTTGGACTCGCTCTGCAAAAACTCACGTCAGAAGCCCGCGAGAGATACAATCTAAGCAGTAACCTAGGACTTCTGGTCGTCGATGTCGCCGAGGGTGGCGAGGCGGCTCGAGTGGATATTCAACCAGGCGATCTCATCATCGCAGTCAATGGCAAGCCTGTCGCTGAGCCTTCGGCGTTCAAATCTCTCGTAAAACAGTCTGGAGCCCGGGTGCTACTCAGGATTGAGCGTGCCGGTCAGTACTTCTTTGTCCCACTGAAGAACAAATGACACCCCAACGGTGTCCGGAGAATCTGTGAAGTCACACCTCGCCGAGCTGGTTGAGAGATTAAAGGACGTTCATTGGGCAACGGACCCCACGTCCAGCGAACTTCTGTCTAAATACAATATAGAGCATGGATTCCTGGGCCGCCCACCAGAGGATGCTTTGCGACAACTCGACCCCCATCATGTCAAGCAAGTTCACGGCACAAAGATCACACAAGCCTCAAATCTCACAATGTACGACGCGGGCGAGCGGCCAGATGCCGACGGAATCTATTCAGTCGAGGCCGATGTCGTCGCGGTAAAGACGGCCGACTGCCTTCCGGTATTGATAGCCTCAACAAACGGAGCGTTTGTCGCGGCCGTTCATGCCGGATGGCGGGGATTTACCTCCGGAATATTAATAAACGCCCTGAAAATCGCTCATACCAATCAAGGGGTGAATTCCCTTCGCGTCGTCGTTGGCCCCGCCATTTCACGTCAGAAATTCGAGGTTGGACCGGAGGTCGTAGAAGCTATGCAGGCCGTCGAATGCGGACTTTCTGACGAGGCCTGGGGTCTAACCGTCTCCAAAGGCCAAAATGACCGCTGGCACGTGGATCTTCCCGTCGCCGCAGCATTGCAAATGATGATCGCTGGTATCAAACCGAATCATATTGAGGTCATTCAATCATGCACGGTCACGAGCCAGAATGAAAACCAATGTCTCTGGGCGAGCTATCGCCGTGAGGGGAAAGCTTGCGGCAGCAACTGGACCTGGATTCGTGGACGATAACTACCGAGACTTGGACTCAAGAGCCGCCAACAGCTTCTTTAGCGCCAACCAGTAACTCTCAATTCCATGCCCTTGAACAACGCCTGAAGCGTGTGCCGCAAGATAACTATCCTTTCGGAAAGACTCTCTTTTCGACAGATCCGATACATGCGCCTCAACAAACAATAATCCGACCCCAGCCAGACGGTCCGCGAGAGCAAGACTCGTATGAGTCCACGCACCCGCGTTAATTACTGCTCCGGCGTAGTCTTTACTGATCTCAGCGAGAAACAGCGCCTCGTCGTTAGTTTGAAAAAATTTAAGAGAATAGTTCATGTTCTTTGAGGACTTTTGATGGGCCGCAAGAGTTGTTCTCACAAGCCTTTCCATGTCTTTCAGCGTGTCGGATCCGTATATCAGCGGCTCCCTGCGGCCTAAAAGGTCGAGATTCACTCCGCTGGCGATGAGGATCTTGATTGGTTTTTTTATGCGTTTAACTTGTGCCACCGGATCAACGCCTCGCTCTGCCTTGTCATGGCGTTATGTTGCTAAGACTGCGTGATTTTATCAAGCAGGCCATTGATAAACCGCGTCTGCCGGTCAATAATCTCCACAATCTCCATGCGGTCAAACGCGACCGGATCAGACTCCAAATCGTCTGTTCTCTGCTCTTTCTCAAGCCGAGCCAACTCAGACACCTTAAGACGTATCAGATCATTATGAGGAGCCATTCTTAACAAGCGGCGATAAATGGCCAGCGCTTTCGCGTAAAAACCCTGTTTCGAGTAAATATCGGCCAAAGTCGTTGAGTCGAGCTCAACCTGTCCGCGTCCAATATTATCATGGCCCTGTTCTGCAGATACCCCAGGCACAAAAACCTCGGCCAGAGGCATGACGTGAAAACTCTCCATCTGGCGTCTCGTGGAGTCATCCAGCTCGTACTCAAGAACAAATCGCTTTGCGCGTGACCGGGTTGCGACAGGCGCCTCTTTGGACACGCCCCGTGTCTCGCCCGCGCGAACCAGCGACGTGACATCAACGCTCGGCAGAATTAAATCAATCCCGCGACTGCTTAAATCAGCGCGGTATTCCTTCCTTGCCGTCACAATTCCGTCAATCTCAAGGCGTTCTGATATTTTCTTAATCTCGGGATCTATGCCCTGCTGCATGCGCAGGTGTTGGAACGCGGCGATAGCGCTTGCCTCATCTCCAAGCAAAACAGCCATCTTAAATTTAAGTTTTTGAGCAAGCACGTTATCAGTAAGGGGTGCCGGAGCGTGATCGAGCGTTGTCCACGCGTCCATAATCATGCCGCGCTGAAACAATTCTCGGGCGAGAACAACACGTGACACAGCGAAACCAGGGTGATCCTGAACACCCTGAGCGAGTAGCTCAACTGACTCCTCGACTAACTTGTGATTTCTGAGAACATCACTCAGTGGCAAAAATTGACGTCCGGATGGATCTTCCTCAAAACGGCGCAATACTTCCTGCTCCGATCGCGATAGCGGAAGCTGGCGTGCCATTTTGATCCATGTTGCCGCGTCTATGCTCAAAAAATTCTTCCGTTCAATTGTTTTTTTTCACTGAAAAAGAAACTGTAGGTATCTGCGCCTGAGCAGTGCTTGGTTGCCATCCTGGCACAACAATAGTGGGTTGAATGTCCTGCGTCATACACTTCGGCGTAAAACTAATAGACGCCACTCCACAGGAGTCAGTGCAAAGTTCGTTTGATGGTGTATCATACTGACCGGATGCGGTTTCCGGAAAACCCTCCGGAGAAAACGCGACCCCCCCCACAGGCACTGTCTTTGGAATATCAGTTTTGGGATTAAAATCTGTCTTAGTAGCCGACGATGTCTCTTCAACAACTAAAAATTTAATCGTCTGCGATGTTAAGTCGTCGTCAGTGGTGCAAGTCCATTTGATCGTGGTACTACCGACAGCATACACCAGAAGATTCCCTCCGCCAATCGGCCTCGATCCACAGGTTCGTTTGCACGAACCATCACTATTGCCATTAGCCGCGCACCCCAAAAGGTGAAACGCGAAGCCCAAAAGCACCGTTAGTAAATAAACTTTATTCATATGTTCCCCTTCATCGTGTCAATTTCAGTTTGACTCCAGAGATGTTTTACTCGCCTGTCCGTTCGTTGAATTACCATTCTGCGATGGCGCCATGTTCGTGGCGACCGGCCCGCCACCCGCACTGCCATTGCTTGCGGCACCCGCTGGCGGGACAGAAATCTCACCCGCCGCGCCACCTACAGAACCCGACGCACTGCCAACAATCGTGGGAGTGACCATAATGAGCAGATCCTTTTTACTGTCGGAATTGTCCACAGACCGAAACAGCGCGCCGATTATCGGAAGCTTACTGAAGAACGGCACCGCCAGATTTGTCTTGCTGACCTGTGATGAGTAAAGTCCCCCGATAACGGCGGTTTCACCACTCTTCTTAAGTAGCGTGGTCGTAAGCGATCGTGAGTTCTTGGACGCTTGACCTCCAGCGGTGTCACTTTTATTGGGTGAGTCACCTTTAATCTCAAGCTTCATCTGCACGGAGCCATCAGCCGTTATGTGGGGAGTTACATTTAAACTGAGAACATAATCGATCGGCACAATGGTACCTGCCGTTCCCACCCCTCCCGCGGTCGTGAAATAGTCTGTCGATCCCGCCGAAACTACTGCCTTTTCATTATCTTGAACAACTACATCCTGGTTTTGCAAGGTTTCAGCCTTTTTGCGCGTTTCGTACGCGCGAAGCTTCAGGTCTAGCGCTATGAGGTTATTGATTGAGCCAAGCCTTATGGCCGCAGTTCCGCCCGGAGTCGCGGCACCACCCGGATCAACAGAGAACTGTGACGTTAAACTATTGGGAAACGGCAACGTCCCGAAACCAAGGCCACGCCCCGGATCCATACTGAATGGTGTATTAAACGCAACGCCAAGACCGTCGGTGGCGTCATTTGTGATTTCCACAAGCCGCGACGCGATCCGGACCTGAGGTGTCTGCGCATCCAAACGCTCGAGCAGGACTTTAATGGTGCTAAGCACATTGGGAGTAGCTTCGACAATTACAGAGTTTGAGCGCGGATCTGCCTGGACTTTGAAACGATCGATATTTCTCCTTTCAGCAGCGTTGGTCGGGTCTGTAACCTTTGGCATCATTGCCTGTGCTAATTTCGCGGCATCTTCGGCCTTGGCGTAATTTAGCGGCATCACGAGAACTTTGGTCGGATTCAAAGCCTCTGTGGCCTGACGCGCTTTTTGCTCCGCGTCACGATCCTCAGTAAATGTCTTCAGAAAATCAATGCGCACCAAACCAGGGGCGATTTCCTGCATTCCAAGCCGATTGGACTCGAGCACAGCCTTCAAGGCCACATCCCAGGCGACGTTTTTGAGCGAAATGCTTGTTTTTTTTGCGCCAGCGTCCGGGGAAATAATAAAATTTATTCCGCTTTCAGCGGCAATCATCCGGATTATCTGACTAACGGGCGCGTCGCGGAAATCAAGACGTAAAACCTTTTTCCCGGACACGACAGGATTGGACCCCACGTTTACACCGACAAGTTCGGCACCTTGAGCGACTGCTGTAGCGGACTGCGCTGCGACAGCGTCAGCAGGAGCGTCCTCAAGCAAGTCACTTCCTGGAGATGCTGCGGGGATATCAGCCGAAAAATCCGCTTGCGCGACTCCATTTACACTGTACCTGGTCTCAAAAAATGGAGATTTCTTGTTTTCAAGAAGCTGATTACCACTGGCAGGAGTCGACGGAGCTTTCTGACCGTCGACCGGCACCAATTCCTTATTCGCAGCGTCTTTGGGAACGAGTCGAACACCTGCATCCTTTGCGACGCTGCCGAATATCTCTCCACCAGGATTACCAACATAAGCGGCCTTGAGCTTCGCGTCCTCCCCCGGAAGTCCTGATTCCGTCACTGGGAGTCCCTGCGCGTCATCTTTGACTACTTCCGCGGAAGCAACCGGATTTTCTGCGTCCTTGGGCGCGAACCAGTGCTCCGGTATCTCGAACGTAAACATGACATTACTGCCTTTTGTCACCATGCGAGGCTGGATTGGTTCCCTGAGGGTCATGATGACGTCGGTATGTTTAAACGATGGATTGTGTCGCATACGAATGTATGCGACAGGTGACCTAAACTCCGTAGCGTCAATGTCGCGACGGAGTTTTTGTCTCATTGACGTATTCAGGAAACGGGCAACGAGTTCTGACTGTCCCGCCCGATTTGTCTCCTGAAACACCCGGTAAGTTGGTGATCCCTCAGTGACAACCTGAATCTCAAGCTTACGCATGTCCTTACGATAATTATATCCCACCCACTTCAGGACTCCTGGCGAGGATGCCATGTTCTGTCCCGAGTCCGCGGCAGACGGCGCGTCCGTGGATCCACCCTTAGGATTGACGGTGTTCATCGGAACTGACGTTCCGGTACTATTAAGCGCGGTTACTGGTGAGGTCGCGTTCAATGCGGGAAACTGACCTTTTGCAGTATTGGTTCCGTTCAAAGGTACGGCCGCAGCGAAACTTGCATCGCCAGACGCGGCGCTACCCAAGGTAGCATCTGGTGCGGCATCCACGATTTCGCTATTTAAGCTAGCAGAATTAGCGGAGTTGGTTGGCCCATCAGCGGCAGCGAAGTTCTCAGCTGAACCACCATTGACGACGTTATTGCCCGCGGCGTTCGCGGCCGACGCAGAGTTGGCGCCGTTTCCAGATCCTTGATTGGACTCCGCTGCATTCGATGAATTTGCCTGCTGCTGCGACATGACATCATCAGAGCCATTAGACTGCTGTGAGTTTTGACTTGCGCAACGCGTCAGCAAACTAATAACGACGATTGTCGTTACCAGCCCACAAAGGGATCTGCCTTTCATTGGACGCTGATGATCCGTGAGTGCAGCGAGTATTCCCTGAACGCCATTTTGCCTCATCACTGACCTCCTTGAACTTGTACCGGAACAACTGGACTTTGAATTAGCGGATTATTCGGGTTGGGTGCCCAGGATCCCGCTGGCATCTGCGGGACCAGCGTTGACATCGTGCCGGGAACTCCAGAAGGCACTGACGCGGGGGGGGTCGTGATAATCGAACCGGTTGGCTGTCCTTTGTCGAGCTCGGGGGTCGACGATCCAGGGCGCAACACCCAACGTTCACCAGGACTATCCGTCGCTGTAGGTGGGGTGTCCCCGCCCATTTTGATCGGTTTATCGCTGTATTCCCTTGTTCCATCAGGGCGCAGGAAAAACTCGCGGACAATAACTGAATCAGGAGTGATCGACATAATTCGCCCTCCGCTATTTCCCGCTGGATCACCAAGCTTGGCCTCAATACCCTGATTGGTTGGAGTCTCAATCATCGCCTTTAGAATATGATCATCGCCTTCCCAGACACCTATAACCGCGAGACTCGCAACCGGCACAGACTGGAGGGGACTGATAATGGGGATTTCGACATCATTGGGACTCAGTTCCTTCTTCCGTTTAACGTCGTGACCAAGCACTACGTCCGGTAGAAAAGGATTTTTCCGCCGTGACGCGGAGTATTGGTAATCTGAAGTTGGTTCAATAATGTCCTCTACACGGACCCCTTTGCTAACTGACTTAGACGGATCTTGCTGGTCAAATCTAGTAACGGCGCTGTCCCACGGATCAACATCGGGAGCCGAATCATCGATTATCGAAGGTGCCTCGGAAATCGCGACGTCTTTGGGCTTCTTGACGGGTTCACGAGATTTGGCTGATTTTTTCACCGCTGCCGGCGTGACGGTTGCCGGCGTGACGGATGCCGGCGTGACGGATGCCGGCGTGACGGATGCCGGCGTGACGGATGCCGATGTAACACTCTTTGCTTTAACGTCAGTAGTATCAACCCGGGCCAAACTCATTTTCCGACGAAGAGGAATCAGGACAGACTTCGCGTTCTGGTAACGGGGGCTCATAAGAGAAGCGTCCCGAACCTCAGCCGCTGGTAACGCGCCAGCCGGACGCTCGATGTTTCCGGCTATAACGTCATGAGACATCAACGCGGTCACGAAAATAATCGCAGTAACCTGTATTCGGGACGTCATGCAGCTCCTCCCTTCTCGTCAGTTCTTGAGGGAGATTCAGAAGATGGGTTGGTCGCTCCCTGCTTAGGTCCGGCAGGCGCTTGAGGTTTAGGCGCCCCGCCCTTACTAGCAGCTTCCGCGTCCGCTTTCGCCTTTGCGAGTTCCTCGGCGCTCGCTAGCTTATAAAGAGAAAACTCTCCCTCAAGCGTCAACCGAACGTTTTGTCTAGAAATACGACCTTCCTGCTCAGCGCGCATTGACGGCGTACTTGTCGCCAGCAAGTTAGAATCTACGAAAGGAACTCCTTCCGGAGTCGGAGGAATAATCTTCCTTCGGGTGACAACCCAGGACTTCAAGTACATTTTTGTTTTCAATCCTGCAATCGAGTCAAGCCATTCGCAAATCTGTGAGTACTCTGCCGCCTCCACTGAAATTTTCAGCGGCACCTCAACATATTTGTACTCATCGCCCTTTATTATCTGTGCATTGGGCTCAAAAAACAGAACTTTAACCGCAGACTCCCTAGCTAATTTGCCTGTGGTTCGCAAAATCTCATCGATCAATACGCTATCCGGAAGACGAGCCTCGGACTTTTTGAGCTGATCTTTGACGAACTCAAGCTCATTCTCAGTTTTCTGCAGGTTCTTGAGCTGATTATCAGCCTGAAGCAACTGAGCCGCCGCCGCTTTCTCCGCGTTATCCGCCTGCTCGTATTCCTCATCCAAAGTCGCTGACTCGTCCAAATAAACGTATACTGCGGGAATAAGTGATAGCAGCACGCAAAAAGCCAATCGCTTGCGAAGCGACATCTCTTTGTAGCGAATTTTCAATTCATCAAGCACAATTCAACTCCCACTACCGAATTTCCAATCCCTGCTCAAAACCCCTGATACACAGCTGCCCGGGGACGTGGCGCCACCGAAACCGCGCCGACAGCCGCGTGCATTTTCTCAACATGACTTCCCGTCATCTCAAAATCCATATGGTGCATTATGTCGATAAAGATACTGTCTGGAGAGTCAACCTCTTTAGCCACTTTGAGAGCCACATGATCAAACCCAACCTGTGTACGTATGTCGTCATTAACAGTATTCACGCTCATGGTCTCCCGAACGCCGAGCATGTACTCACCAATTAAGAGGCTATCGTTAGCCGCGCCCTTAATTGTAGTAGTCCCGTCCGGTTTGTATTCGAGTCTGTCGTACCACACACCGTCTATCCACAACGTCTGGAGCTGATCAAGCGCAACAAGTGGTTTCACTTTGTCTATTTTGGAGGTCGTAATGAGCTTAAGGGCGCCGATTTTGCGATTTAGCAAATCCATTTCCGATTTCAGATTCTTAAATTTCTCGACTCCAGGTTTTTTCGCCTCGAACTCCTGGTCCCATTTCACCTTCTTAGCGACCAACGCCCCAGCTTCACTTCGTCGGGCACTAATATAAGCGTTAGTCAACAGGAACGCTGCGGCTCCGGCCAGAAGGATCGTCGCGACATCCGCATACCACCACCGTTTATCCTCAAGCTCTCCGGCTGGACAAAGTTGCGTCTTAATCATGCGGCCACCTTGTCACCCTTAGTCCGAACTCCGAGACCTACTGCCACGCCAAGAACAGGCCCCAATGCCATAACCTGATCAAGTCGAAAGCCACGACCCGAGACTTGGACGCGCTGAAATGGATTAGCGAAATTCACCGGTACTCCGAGCGCTGCGGCAATTGCATCGTGCAAACCAAACGTACGAGAAGCTCCACCCGTTAGAAACGCATACTTAACCGCCCCAACTTCAAAGCCTCCAGCATCAAAAAAGCTGAATACTTGCCTGACATCGCTAGACACAAGAGCATTAGTTTCATTCATTACGCGGAGCAAATCCGGGGACATACCGGCTGGATTCTGTGATGCACTAATTTTCAAATCCTCAGCTTTTTTCCTCTCATGCTCAATTGACTGCATTATCGTGCTTGTATAAACCTCACCCCCAACAGGAATTGTGTGGCTATACAACAATCTACCACCATGAATAAAGCTAACTTGTGAATGACTAGCGCCAATCGAAATCAACGCGACAGCACTTTCAATGAAGCCGTAATTTAATTCAAACATATTCGAGAAACTTATGGCACTAGGCTCGATAACGGCTAATTGCAACCCGGAATCTTTGATGACGGCAACGTATTGCTCGACAATTTCGCGACGCGCGCCTACGAGCAAAACATCCACCTCGTGAGTCCCCTCAATTTCTGTCCGAGACATCTCAGCGTAATCGTAGTAAAGATCCACGGGATCTAACTCAAATGCTTGAGACGCGTGATAATCAACCTGCTCTCTTAAAGTTGAATCTGAACTCACTGTGATACGCAAACGCTTCAACACAACACCACCACCCGAAATCGAAACCGACGCGAATCGACCTTTCAACTTCAGTTGAGTCACCATATGCTTAAGACATTGCGCTATAGCCGCCGTATCGACAATATTGCCATTGTCAAAAGCATCCAATGGCGACGATTCCACAGCGAAATTTTTGAGCTTACGCTGCGCACCATTGCCTGATAACTCGATCAATTTAATGGTCGAGCTACCAATGTCGATTGAGACAAGGGATTTATTAAAAAACATACGCACCCTCAGGCATAATCAGTTTTTGATCTGATTATTATTTTTTCACCTAAGTGGGTGTGCCGTCAACCCCTTGAGGCGCAGAGGATTCGGCCAATATTTTGACAACATGGTGTCATAAGTTTGACACGCCGACGAATCATTTTTTACTAAAAAAACTCTCGAAATCATCCTCAATGGAGGATTTTTCCTTGGGCTGACTAACGCCTCCAAACAACTGATCCAACGGATTTGAGGCATTTCCCCCGCCCGAGACAACAGACGCTGAGCGCGCCGCAAACCAATCACAAAAATTTGATTTTTCCTTATCCTTAACCAGTTCCGCCTGTGATTCTGAGCACTCCTGATTAGTCTGACGATCGTAGAAGCGGCAATTCAAGCAACACTTCGCGTCCCGGCGACAGCCCTGACAAGAGTCAGCGCGCTCAAGTGGCGGCGAGAAATCCCAAGTATGACCACAAGACCAGCATGAAACACTATGAGCTGCCATCCGTATAACCCCGAGTTACGATTTTTAGCGGTAACGACGAAACGATTAATAACGCTTAACATCTAGCCGTTTGGGTCACAATTGACAAGTGATCCGGCTTGAACGGCTAAATTCTCGGCAATTGAGAGTCCGTTGGGCGAGATGCCGCTTGAGAGCAGGCTATAATCCGTGATAATCTATTGAGATAACAGCACTATGTCACCAGAGGTCTCATGTTATTTAATAATGTTCTTGAAGCTATCGGACGCACTCCACTTGTTCGCCTTAACCGGGTTCTCGATGGTCTCGAGTGTGATGTATACGCTAAGTGTGAGTTTCTGAATCCGGGCGGATCCATCAAAGACCGAATCGGTTACCGGATGGTTCTTGACGCCGAGAAGAGCGGCCGCATCAAGCGTGGCGACACGTTGATTGAGCCGACCAGCGGAAACACCGGAATCGGAATCGCCATGGCAGGTGCCGTCCTCGGTTATAAGGTTATTATTACGTTGCCGGAAAAGATGAGTCGCGAAAAGCAAGTCACCCTTGCCGCGCTTGGCGCTGAGGTCATCAGAACTCCGACAGAGGCGGCATGGGACGCGCCAGAAAGCCACATTGGTGTCGCCAAGAAGCTTCAGCGCGAGCTGCCCCGCGCGCACATTCTCGATCAGTACGCCAACCCAGGCAATCCGCAGGTTCACTACGACACCACAGCCGCTGAGATCCTTGAGGACCTGGGGGGCAAAGTAGACATGGTGGTCATCTCGGCCGGCACAGGTGGAACTATCACGGGAGTAGCCAAGCGCATCAAGGAAGCCTGCCCAACCGTCAAAATCGTCGGTGCGGATCCTGAAGGCTCCATACTGGCCGGCGGCACCGAAACTCACAGCTATAAAGTTGAGGGCATCGGCTACGACTTTATTCCGGATGTTTTAGACCGTAGACTTGTGGATGAGTGGGTTAAAACAAACGATAAAGAGTCATTCAAGCTTGCTCTGCGCCTGATTCGCGAGGAAGGGCTTCTCTGCGGGGGGTCCAGCGGGTCTGCCATGATGGCGACTCTGCGGGCCGCCAAAAAACTTAAGAAAGGGCAGCGCTGTGTCGTTATACTGCCTGATGGTATTCGCAACTACATGACAAAATTCATTGAACCAACCTGGATGAAGTCTGAAGGCTTCGCCGAATCAAGTAAACAGTAAGGAAACATCGTGCGCACGGATGCTGCGGTTTTGGAAAAGTTCAAAGATCCCGACTGGGGCGCTGGCAAACTCGGCGAGATCGCCATCTTTCGCCGCTTCAACGAGCTTGAGCTGAAAAAATTATATACATACGGACACTTCGCCGTGCTCCGACCCCAAAGTCACGCCGTCATTGAGGGCGAAGCCACTCGCGGCCTATTCGTAATTCTTGACGGCACTGTAAGCGTCTATAAGACTGACCCAACCACCAACTCACTGGCCAGACTCGCGGTCCTTGAGAGTGGCGCTTACTTCGGTGAGCTGAGTCTATTTGACTCGGCCCCCCGGTCTGCCACCGTGAGCGCTGAAACATCCGTCCAATGCTTCGTGCTGGAAGCCGATGATTTCAACAAATTTCTTGAGACCATGGGCGAAAATCTTCAATTGAGATTTTACCGCACCTGCGCGGAAGAACTTGTTGATCGCCTCAGAAAGCTCAACACTGACTACATCACCAGTCAAAACATGCTGTGGCGTTACGCGTTTCGCCACGAAGATTAATTTCTAACTTTCGCGAAGGATTGCCACATGCCCACGAACCCACTTCTTTATACTTCTGGTTTGCCGCCCTTTAACCTGATCAAGGCTGAACATATTGTACCGGCAGTCACTGAAGTCCTCGCCAACGCGAACAAGGACTTTGACCGCGTTGAGGCGACTCTGACTCCCGACTTCAGGCCGACCTGGGATAACTTATTAAAGCCCCTGGACATTATTGACCACGCTGTTTTTCGCGTCTGGTCACCTGTGGGCCACCTCATGGGAGTGATGAACTCAGACGAGATCCGCAAGGCTTATGAAACGGTCCAGCCGGAAATCGTCAAATTCGGCCTCAAAACATCCCAAAGTAAAAAACTCTACGACGCCTATATGAAAATTCAATCAGACCCATCAGGGAAATCTCTTCCGCGGCCAAGACAGCGGATCATTGAGCACGCAGTACTTTCCATGAAGCTTTCCGGTGTTGGTCTGGAGGGTGCGGCGAAAGACCGCTACAACCAGATTGCTCAGGAACTTGCGGCGCTAAAAACGAAATTCTCCAATAACGCGCTTGACTCTACAAAGGCCTGGTCTATGACCCTCACAGCTAAAGAGGAACTGGACGGCCTCCCCGACCACGCCGTAGCACTCGCGAGCCAGGAACACAACCGCGCCACCAAAACAACAGAGTCAACAGCCGACAAAGGCCCATGGCGCTTCACGCTGGACGCCCCAAGCTATATCCCATTCATCGAGAACTCAAAACGCCGCGACCTGCGTGAGAAAACATACCGGGCACGAATAGCCATTGCATCAAGCGGCGATTTTGACAACTCACCAATCATCGATAAAATCCTCTCCCTCAAACAGGAACAGGCGAAACTCCTGGGGTTCAGCACCTATGCTGAGCAAAGCATGGCATCCAAAATGTCAGGTAAAGTCGCGGCCGTGGATAAACTCCTTGAGGAACTACTGGCCGCGTCATTGGAGCCAGGCAAAAGAGAGCATCAGGAATTAGAGACATTTGCCAAGTCAAAAGAATTCACCGAGAAACTTCTTGAGTGGGACATTCCCTATTATGCCGAACGTCTCAAAGAAGAAAAATATCAATACAGCGAAGACGAGCTTCGCCCCTATTTCCCTATCAGCAAGGTTTTGAACGGGATGTTTGACCTTGTCCGCAAGATTTTCGAGATCCGGGTTGAGGCCGCTGACGGCGCTGCTCCCGTATGGCATCAGGATGTCCGCTACTTCAAGGTTCTGGATGATAAAACCGGTAAGCAACTCGCCGCGTTCTATCTTGATCCGTTCGCGCGCTCTGGCCTGAAGCGCTCAGGTGCATGGATGGACGACTGCATGAACCGCCGCAAGGACGGCGCTAAACTTGACCTTCCTGTTGCCTATCTGGTTTGTAATGGCACCCCACCCGTAGGCGGCAAACCAGGTCTTATGGGATTCGATGAAGTTCACACACTTTTCCATGAGTTTGGTCACGGCCTTCAGCACATGCTGACGGTTGTTGATGACGCGGGCGCCGCTGGCATCAATGGTATTGAGTGGGATGCGGTCGAACTCGCGAGTCAGTTCATGGAAAACTGGCTCTACCACAAATCCTCACTGCTCAGCTTAAGCGGGCACGTTGACACAAATGCGGCGCTACCAGAGAAATACCTCACCAAAATCCTCGCCGCCCGTAACTACCGTGCCGCGAGTATTATGCTGAGACAGCTTCACATGGGACTGACCGATATTGAGCTTCACCACCGATTCAACGTTGGCGGAAGTGAAACCACCCATGACGTATTCAACCGCATCGCAAAACGCACAAGCGTCCTGCCACCCCGCCCGGAAAATCGCTTCCTGTGTGCCTTCAGCCACATATTTTCTGGCGGTTATTCCGCGGGGTACTACAGCTATAAGTGGGCGGAAGTCTTGAGTGCTGACGCGTTCGCGGCATTTGAGGAAGCGGGCCTCGATAATCCACGGGCCATCAACGAGACAGGACTTCGCTACCGCAATACAGTTCTCTCCCTTGGCGGCGGTGAGCATCCATCGGTTGTCTTCAGACAATTCCGTGGTCGGGACCCGTCCACTAAAGCATTACTGAAACACAGCGGACTCCTTTGATGGAAAACATCCAGTTCAACATCCCTCTCAGGCGGCAGATCCGCAACATGAGTCGCTTCGCGCAGATCGTCAATATCTTCGCGAGGCATGGATACTGGAGTGTGATCGAGCGCATGGAAATGCGCCGGGTTCTTAACGCCGACGAGATTGAGATCGCCACATCTGAGTCTGAGGAAGCCAACAAAACCGACGCGAACCCAACAGCCGATCTCGCTGGCATCCCGGCCCGCTTTCGCAAATCCCTCGAGGAACTTGGCCCGGCTTTCATCAAACTGGGCCAGATTCTGGCGGTTCGTGAGGATCTTCTCCCAAAAGAATTTACCGATGAGCTTCGCAAGCTTCACAGCAGTGTCGAGACATTGCCATTTGAAACCATCCAGCAGCGCCTGAAAGAAGACCTCGGCCCGCAAAAACTCGCCGAGTTTGCATCCATTGATTCCGTTCCTCTCGCCGCCGGCAGCATCGCCCAGGTGCACCGAGCGAAACTTACTGATGGCTCAGACGTTGTCATCAAGATTCAACGACCCGGTATCAAACAGCAGATTGAGACCGATCTCGATCTCATATCAACTATCGCCCAGCTCATGGAAAAATTCATTCCGGAGAGCCGCTTCGCGCGCCCCACCGCCATGGTAGACGCCCTTTCTGACGCCCTGAGAGCGGAGCTTGATTTCGTCCGCGAGGCGGGCAGCATGTCAAAAATGGCTCAGAACTTCTCTGAGATCCCGCATATCCACTTCCCCGCGGTTCACTGGAATTTATCCACGCAAAAAGTCCTGACACTTTCCTACGTCGATGGAATTCCCGCCAGTGACCGTGAAGGCATGATCAGAGCCGGCATCGACGTCAAGGTGCTCGTCGGGCGCGGTCTCCAGATGTTCATGAAAATGGTGTTTGTCGATGGCTTCTTCCACGGTGATCTTCACCCGGGAAACCTCCTGGCCCAACCCAACTCCGAAATCGCCCTGCTGGACTTCGGACTGGTGATCAGGATGAGTTCCCGCACCAAAGAACACCTGGCCGGATTGCTTCTTTGTCTGGCCCGTGAAGACTATGACGCGATGGTGATGCATTACCTTGAGATGGCTGATCCAGCGTCGAATCTCAACATCTCAAAATTCCAGCATGACGTCGCCAACGCTGTCGCGCCTTTTGTGGGACTATCGCTTAAGCAAATGCCAAGTGGAACCGTGCTGTGGGATCTCGCCAGAATCGCGGCACGCCACAACACGCCATTTCCACAAGACCTGATCATCTTCGTCAAAACACTCGCCACCTTTGAGGGCGTAGGCACCCGCCTTGATCCCGACTTTAACATGATGGATCAGATTGAGGAGTTCGCTGGAGAGTTATTAGCGGAGCTTTACTCCCCAAAACGCTTTCAGGAGCAGGCCCTCTCCATCGGCCGCGATGTGGCAAGTCTGCTGCGGCACGCACCGATTCAGACCAGAAAGCTGTTGAATGCCGCCTTGGAAGGACAGCTTCGGATTAATGTCGGAAGTACAGAGTTACTTAAACTCTCAAAATCCGTCGACCGCACCGGCAGCCGGCTTGCAGTTTCTATTATCGTCGGAGCACTTCTCATCGGTTCCTCCATCCTGACCTACGCGTCACCAACAACCCAAATCAACGTCGGAATCGTCGGCGCGAGTGGATTTGTTCTCGCCGGTATTCTCGCTGTCTACATCGTTGCCTCAATACTCAGATCGGGTCGGTTTTAATCGTTCTAAGAAATCCCAAGCCCCGCCCGGGGATTACGGTTGTGCATGGTTAAATATTTGGCGTTACCTTCGTGTCGCATGTAACGACTAAATAACAGGCGATACCTTCGACAGTTTTCTGACAATCGCATCGGCGCTGGGGAAGCTTTTTTGGCGTCAGTCGCCACCCCGTTGGATATCGATAATGATGACGCGCCTATTTTGCTCATCATAGTCATAAATTATTTCCCACCCACAACTAGGTGATCGCGGCCAAATTTCTCTTCAGCCGCTCCTTTCGTGAGTCGACTGTATCGGCCACCAAATCCTCTTCTCCGGCCGATTTTGTACTGAGCTGATCAATCATTCCAAGCAGTCTGAAATATCGCTCTTGGGTAATAATCACCTTGATTGATTTTCCTCGATGAACGACTTGCAATGCGTCATCGCCCTGGACATCACCAAGGAGGTCGTTAATCTCCCGCTTGAGTTCGGTAACGTTAAGAGTTTTTTTGAACATGGTCACCTCCGAATTTAAGGCCTCTTTAATAGGACCCTTAATGTACCTCTTATCGGATCTTTTTTCCAAAACTTAAATACAAAATTACTCGAAATTAAAGCAGCGATACTGGACAGTTATGCCATTAAAACCGTCTAATTTTGATAGGTTACAAAATCACTAAATCCTCATCTATTTTTTAACGCTAATTATTGGCCGTCGTCAGTTCCGGCTTATAACGTTCGAGCCCAGGTCAGTACACACGCCGCCTTATCTACATCGGTGCCTCAATTCTCAGATGGGGGCGGTTCAAGTCCTCCTCATTAATCGCAACTCCCCCGCCAATTCGCCCGGGTTCATGCCAATCTGTCGTATTTTCTATTAATACAGTAGGTTACGGTGCATATTTCAATTGGCGACTTTAACTTTTAGGCATAAGAGTTCCCTATGGGCAGCTCATTAGCATGAATGCCTCGAAACACTAAAAAAGGAGAATTTTATGACAGCCACGAAAACACTGAGACGACAAATCCCCTGCCTTGCACTATTGGCCCTCACCGCCTGCGGTAACCGGAGCGAAGAGAAGCCACAAGCTACCACTCAAGACGTTTCAGCAAGTCTTCCTCAGGCAGCCGTCATAGCGGTTCCTGTTGATGCCAGCGGCAAAGAAGACAGCTCAAAGGCCGAAATGAGACTTCTTCCCCAAGGTCCATCCGACTCCTCAGGCCAGGGCATCGCCACTGCCTACGACCAGGGTAAACAACCTGACCGTGTTGTCAGCGAACTGGACGCCACGTCCTCGACACAGTCCTATCACGGATGGTACGGCTACCAGAACTATGGTCAGCGTTACGGCCGCAGCTACGGATCATACGGCCAGAACTACGGCTGCCACAGCTATCAAACATACCAACCAACCTACAACTACGGCGGCAACCCCTACTCATGGCAGTACCAAAACAACTACCAGACCACCAACATGAACTATTACTACTACAACCGCCCGCAAACATACGGCCAGTACCCGCAACAGGGCCAGTACCCGCAACAAGGCCAGTCCCAAGGCAATCAGTATGGCAGCGGCCAGTACCAAAATAACCAACATGGAAACGGCCAGTATTCAGGCAATCAGTACTCAACACCCGCGCAACCAATTGGCTACCGTCACTGAAACTGAATCCCTACTGAGCAATATAATAATCCAAAAATTTCTCGTCGCATTTAGTCGTCTCTGATTGGCGACTAAATGCGACGGAAATTAGGCGGATTTTTTCACGGTAACGTGAACAGACAGCCCTATTGCTGAAATAACCCGCAGTAATCTATCAATCGAGACTTTTTGAAGACTTCCATTAATGATCCCCGTTACAGTCGTCCGGGAGACAGCTGCGAGTTCCGCAACCTCCTGATGAGTTAGGTTCTGTTTCGCGACTTCGCGAATAATAGCCTTTGTCAGAGACGCCTTAACTTCAGCCTCAGCGACTCGCATCGGATCTACCCCAAGGGACTCGGCCAAATCTTGAAGGTTTTTGTATCGCTTAGCCTTAATCATAATCTCTTTATCCTTTGGAGCGCGACGTTAATGTCCTTTTGCTCAGTTTGCTGTGTTTTTTTCTTGAATGCGTGAACCAGGTAAATGGCGTCGCTAACTTTAACAAAATAAATTACGCGAAACTGACCGCTACGATCCTTAAGTCGCAATTCATGTATTGCTTTACCCAAACTTGGCATGGTTCTCGATATCGGAATGGAAAGTTTTATGCCACTTCGCAGTTTCGCGACGCAATCAAGCAAATCCCCAAGAACGTCTTTCGGGAAATCTTTCAGCTCAGCTTCACATTGGGACAAAATGACAACATCGATTTTCATTATGTCTCATATATAAGACATGTCGTCAATCATTTACTCGTGGCGTGATATGAAACCCTCAGTCCGGCGCAGACGTCAGTCTCGCCCATGAGAATATCTTCGGATTGGAATAACAGTACTCGGTGATTCCCTCCTGATGAAAGTCCACGGTACAGATTTTCTGCTCATCGAGAGTGAGAACCCAGTTAAATTCTTTAGGACTTGTGGAGCAGTAAAACGGCTCGTATTTTTTGGTCAAAATTTCCATGGCCCTGTTTTGCGCTGGCAGGACGCGCACAAAAATATCGTCATAATCCTTTAGAGACGCGTCCGCCGCTTCAGCGAACTTAGGTTCCTGGGGAATAAAATTTCTGACACAAACATATTCCGGACTGGGCGCTGGCCGGGCGAAAGCTGATGTGTAAACGGTACAAACGGCAAGACTAAACAAGAACCCACGCGCAAATGTCATGACAAGAACCCTCCATGATTCCAGGTAACCAGAACATTCAATCCAACGAATTGAATTTTAACACTTACCGCGACAAAAAACATCCCGCGGCCAACCCCGCTCACCGGTCCCGCCAGAGCGGAACCTCAAAATCCTGCTGCAGCGTATCTGCGAGCTCCGCCAAAGGCAGCCCCACGACATTTGAGAAAGATCCACGGATCTCCTGGACCATAAAACTGCCAAGTCCCTGCGCGGCGTAGCCACCGGCCTTATCGAACGGCTCGCCGGTCTCGATATATCCATCCATCTCGGCACCAGACAGAGGCTTGATCAAAACCTCCGTCGCTGTCGTAAATTCCTTGACCTTTTCTTCGCCGGCCGACGTCACACGGGCAATCCGCACCGCCGTATACACGGTATGGGTCTTGCCACTAAGCATTGACAGCATGTCTTTGGCTTCTGTCGGACTCATTGGTTTCTCGAGAAGTTTATCCTCAACCACGACAATCGTATCCGCGCTGATCACCAGCGCTCCCTGAGGATGACTGCGTTTCACTTGATCGCAGATCCATTGATTTTTCTCCCGGGCATTTCGAGCCACATAAACAGTCGGCTCCTCAGCAGGAAGCGGTTTTTCCTCGGTCTCTGGTTTAACAATCGTAAAATCTAAACCAAGATTTCCCAGGAGCTCCCGGCGACGTGGCGACGAACTGCCAAGTATGATCGGCAGCCGTGAAATAGAGGACAATAAAGCTTCCTCGTATTGAAGTGCCGTCTGACCAATGTCAGGACGCCACTGAGCATTGGGCCAATAATTTCGAATACGCTCAATCCGCGCAAGAGCTTTGCTCTTCGCCGCGTTAAACGTCCTACCCGTTCCTGCCACAAGAAACACGCGGCCACTCCCTGTTTTAACGCCACCGTCAGCAGGCTGAACGCTCGCGCAAAAAACAGCCGATCCATCCGCCTGGCCATCGAGCACAGACCACGGCACAATGGCGTCAATATCCGGAACCTCACCGTACGGATAACCACTGGATGCGAGCGCGAAACCCATGACTGGCTTCGGCGCCTCTGACTGTGGGGACCGCTTAATTTTCAAGCCAACTTTAGAGGCAATCAACGGAAGCCAGTCCGTCTGATCAGACATTGCTAGAACCTGAGCCTCGGGATCACCGAATCGCACGTTGAACTCAACAACCGATGGCCCTTTGTCTGACCACATAAGTCCTACGTACAGGCATCCGGTATACGAAATCCCGTTCCGGTCCAGAGCCTCCATCAAAGGATGAACAACACGCGCGTCAACCTGATCACCGGCATCTCCAGGAAGCCATGGCACCGGCGTATAACATCCCATTCCTCCGGTATTTGGTCCCTTATCACCGGGCAGTAGTCTTTTATGATCCACGGCGAATCCAACCCGGGTTACCTCGCCATTGCCAATAAAACAAAAGTAACTGACCTCGCGACCAAACAGCATCTCTTCAATCACTATCTGACGAGATGCCTCATGCAGAGCTTGTCCATATAGACGCTCTATGCCATCAAGGACGTCACGTTCATTCTGACAAACGAAGACACCTTTACCATTGGCGAGACCACTGGCCTTAAGAACCACGCCGCCATCACGATTTAATATCCGCATGGCCGTCATCAAACAGACGTCTCTGGTTTGCACCACCTCAAACGCAGCGGTCGGAATACTGGCTTCCATCATCAGACGCTTGGCGAAAGCTTTTGAAGACTCAAGCTCAGCTGCGGCCCGGTTCGGACCAAAAACTTTAAGGCCCTTTTGGGTCATGACATCAGCGATGCCTTTTGAAAGAGGCTCTTCAGGCCCTACAACCACCAAATCCACCCCGAACGAACGCGCCGCGTCCGCCAGCTGCTCATAGGACGCATCTGGAGAAAGCCCCAAAGCCGTGCCAACCCGACTGCTTGCAGCGTTACCAGGCCAAACAAATAATGCCCGGCACTCAGGCGAGCGTTTAAGTTTCCACGCAAGCGCGTGCTCCCGGCCACCTGAACCAACAACCAAGACGCGCATGCCTCACCCCCAAAAGAACCGTTACGACCGAAAAGAGCTTCAAAAACGAATATGTGGAAAGAACCAGAAATAACCGTAACTATTGATAAAGTCAACGGTGTCGATGCCTTTGAGGGCGCTTCATGATAAAATCTACTCTCAAGCATTTTCACGCCATTTAATCGGCCAGAGGAGAGGTGCTATGCCACTTTATTGCTACCACTGTGATAGCTGCGGTCAAACCTTTGAAGTACAGCATAAAATGGCCGAACCCTCCCCGGTAAAAGGGCCAGGATGCGATCGGGCTGATTGCTGTATGGAAAAACAGCTGGTTCCGGTAGCGGCCATATTTAAAATGGCCAATCCCTTTATCAATAAAAAAGGCCCTCCGGTCTCTGACAACGCGTTTTCACGCCCCAAAGCCAAATCAGAAGAAAGCACACATGTTTGCTCAACCGGCTGTGCTATGCATACCCGTTAGATTTTACTATAAACATAATTAAGACCGGTTACCCGGCCGAGTCGTAGATTTTTATGAACCCGTCACTTCAGGTCATGCATGTCCAATACCCTAGTGCCAAATCAAAGTATTCTGTCTCTTATCAAAACTGGCACCAAACTCTGGCTCGACAGTGTTGATCCGGATCTTGTGGCTTCCAATGTCAAAATGGGCGTTTCTGGTGCCACAAGTAACCCCATCATCATCTCCGACCTCATCAAATCCGGACGCTTTGATAAAAGCATTCATGAGTTTACCCGGGCGGGATTTGACGCCGAGACCGCTGCATGGAAGGTCACAGATCTGCTTGTGGCTGACGCCGAGGCCGTCTTCAGGCCAATCTTTGACAAAACCAAAGGCGATGACGGCTACGTAAGCTTTGAGCTTGATCCACTGCTTGAGGATCAAGCCAACACTCTCAGCGTCCCAGAGCGGGCCCGCCGCTATGTAGAGCTCGCCAAATCCTGGTCCAAAGGCCACCCCAACCGCATGATCAAGGTTCCCGCGACACCGGGAGGCCTCGCCGCTGTGGAAGACATTACCGCAGCGGGCATTCCTCTTAACGTGACGTTGATTTTCTCTGATCGCCAGTACAAGACGGCCCGCGATGCGGTCTGGCGCGGCGCGAAGAGGCTCAAAAATCTCGATCACCTCAAAAGTGTCTACAGCATCTTCGTCTCTCGAATCGACGTTTACACAGCGAGCAAATACCCGGGCCTCTCACCTGACGCACAGGGTCTCGCGGGAATCCTGAACGCGCAGTTACTCTGGCAGGAAAACCAAAAATTCTGGGCTGAGCACAAGACGCCACTCAAACAAGAAATCATCTTCGCGAGCACCGGCACCAAAAACCCGGCCGATAAACCTTGGAAATATGTCGCCGCCCTCGCCGGGAGTGATATCCAGACCAACCCACCGGCGACCAACGACGCCATCGCCAAAAGCAGCGAGACGTTCACAGGCCAAATTAATCAGCTCCCCGCAAAATTAATTGTTGAAGAACTCCTAAGTAAAATAGACTGGATCAAGTTAGAGGAGGACCTCATGCGCGACGGCCTCGCTAAATTCGCAGACCCGCACAAGACTCTCATTGAGCTTGTGTCAAAGAAAGCCCATTGATCACGCCATGACCCATCAGGTCTCACCCCATGCAGTTGTTGGACTCGGAGCGCTCGGTCGGGCATTGGAGTCTTTTTTACAGGGCACTCCCACTGAGAATCCCGCCGCGATTTTATTCGCCGTGAAGGCCTTTGATCTTGAAGCCGCACTTCGGGAGCACGAGGCGAAGTGGCCTAAAGAAATCCCATTTGTGACACTCTGTAACGGTTATATCTGGTCCGTGATCGCAAAACTAAAACCAATCCTCAAAGACCGTCCGATCCGGATCGGCATGACCACCATCGGAAGCACCATCAAGTCTGACGGCACCATTGAGGTCTTCTCGGCCGGAACGATGACCGCCTGGGGCAATTGGGGGCTATCGAAACCGCGTCCATCCGAGGGCGAGTTGCGACTTCTACGTCGATTCCCCAAAGGTCAATGGATCGATGACATTAGACCTCACATCCGCCAAAAATGGATTTTCAACACCGTTATTAACACGCTCGCGGCCGCTCACAGACTTCCCGATAACGCCACGTTAAAAAAACACCGCGATGAGGCGACTGAGATATTCGCGGAGTCCATGCAACTCGCCGATAAAATTTGGCCAGATCTGCCCTGGGACATCTCAGGCGAAGATCTCTCAAAAAAACTTTGGGATGTCGTCAACGTCACCGCGCGAAACGAGAATAGCATGGCCCGGGATATGAGGCTAAATCGCCCGACAGAGAGTGCCTATCTGGCGGGAATCGCTGAACAGCATGATGGGTTCCCGGGGCTCAAACGCCTGCATAGCCTCATCGCGCTAAAAACATAAACCGCTCAAGGCAAGGAATTCACGACGTGATCAAACCACAATCATTTTATCGCCACTACAAAGACAAACCCTACCGTGCCCTTGGCATCGCTCATCATAGCGAGACTCAGGAGGAGCTAGTGCTCTATGAGGCACTTTATCCCAATGACCTCGGACCACTCTGGGTGCGCCCCCGCAAGATGTTTGAGGAAAAACTCGCTGATGGCATTACCGAGAGATTTCGCCTGGACACGGAAGCCAACAGGCGTCATCCCGTCCAGCGTCAGCTTGATGCCTACAATGCCTGTGACATCAAGACATTTATTGATTGCTTTACTGACGATGTCATCATTGAGGACGCGGTAACCGGCAAACCCCACCTTCAGGGCCGCGACAAAATGGAAGAAGAGTACGGCAAAATGTTCGCGTCATGCCCGAACCTCCGCTGCACTGTTTTGAAAAGAATGGAATTAAATCAAACCGTCATCGACGAAGAGTCTATAGACGGACACCCGCGCGGTGACGGCGTCAGAACCATCGCCATTTACCACTTAAGGGGCGATAAAATCGCCCGGGTTCAATTTATAATGTGACTTGAGGATCAACGCTGCAGATCGTCCACGACATACTGAGCCGTCTGTTGCCAGATTTCCGGATCAACCTCGATCACGGCGTGAGCGCCAAAAATGTTGGTCCAATTGGCGTTATATCCCCGTTCCAGATTCTCATTGGCTGTCGAAATACTTTCGGAATGAAGAAGCGGGAACTCAACCTGAAACCAGTTCGTCCAATGTTTAGCGCGTTGGCCGATCATCGTTCCAAAAGCCGTCAGATCCGCCGGTGCCTCACGACAACCAGGAGCGTCACCAGAAACAACTCCTCCAGAAAACACAAGCGGCCCGCAGTTGACAACACTGATGGGGTCAATTGTGACAAGATTGCGATAGTTAAGCTGAGCTACTTTGCGAACGAGATCCATCGCGGTCCAGCCGCCATGGGAATGCCCCAATACATAAACAGGAGCGTTGTCACCAGCGAGTCTGGCCGCGTCTTTGACGACTTTATGAAAGTCCGCGCGTGTCATGCTTTCGTTGCTGTAGTCCAGCTCGGGAGCTGTAACATATATCTCGTCACTGCCAAGGGCGTAACAAGTCCGGACAACGACAGGAGACTGGCCTGTTAAATGAGTGACTTGGTCCACCATGTCATCGATGAAACGACTAGCCTTCACTTCACTTGTTTGCCCATTCAGGAAGCAAGATCCAAAGCCAGCGCTGAACACGAAAACCGGCCTGGCAAAAGCCGGCACGGCAATTAAAATCATGAGCATCGAGAATAAAATCTTATTCATAGTAAGATCCTCTAAAATAATAAAAAGCGACAGTCCGCCCCTAGTATCAAGAATCTTGCGTCTCCATCAACCGAATTATCATAACCCACTGAAATCACGTCTGATCAGACGTCTCTTCGGGACTTTTTGGTGTATCCAGAGCCTTCAAAGCCTTATGGACCGAGCCGACTGACATGTCGAGCTCCCTAGCGATACCTTTATAGCTTAGGCCAGACGCCCGCAGCTCGCGAGCTCTGGCCATCACGTCATCCGTCACTTTCACAGGAGCCCCGAGCACCACTCCGCGGCGCTTTGCGGCTTCAAGACCACTACGCACCCGCGCCACAATCGTGTCGCGCTCGATCTCCGCGATCTCAGCAAACGCGGCCAGCATCGTGCGGCGGAAAGGGTTGGAGTGACCCAGATTTAGTACGGGCTGCGTAACGGAGATAAACCCGACGCCGCACTCGTCAAGTTCCAATAGAGTCTTAATGGCCACTGTGGCGTTACGACTCAGACGGTCCAGCCGGTACACGACAATCGTATCAATGGAACGGTTGACCGCGAGCGTCAGAAGTTCTTTGTAGCCCGGGCGATTCTCGTGTTTACCAGATACACCCTCGTCTTGAATGACGTGTACACTTTTTGGCTTTTTAGGCAGCTCCGCCAGCCACCGCTCGACCGTGACCTTTTGGCTGTCAAGATCTTGCTTATCCGTTGAAACCCGGTAATAAATGGCGATGCGTTCCATGAGGCTCCGACCAAATCAAAGTGATGACCGTAGTCTACCAAATTATAGGAATTTCGTCACCGCGCTTACTTCGCCTTGGGCTTTTTGCCGTCCGCAGCCTTGAGTTCCGTGATGGCGGCCGCGACGTTCTTGGCGTCCATTGATGGATCCACGTCCTCAAAGTGCTTACGCACCACAAGAGCGCTGTCCAAAATAAACGTCTGACGCTTGGCCATGGTCACAACCGGCATCTTCACATCGTACATTTTGATGATTTTTCCGTCGGCGTCACTGATGAGGTCAAAGGTCATCTTGTGCTCGTCGTGAAATTTCTTTTGTGCCACCACGTCATCAGCGCTGATGCCGTAGACCATGGCACCCTGATCACGAATGACCTTGATTGAGTCGCGGAAGGCGCATGCCTGTTTCGTGCAGCCTGGAGTACCGGCCTTGGGATAAAAGAACAATACCGTATAGCCCTGTCCTTTGCGGGACTCGAGTTTGAATTCCTGTCCGTCTTGATTTTTGGCAGTAAACAGCGGAGCGGGTTTGCCGACAAACGTCTCGGCGAAAGAGGTTTCAGAAAAAGTGAACGCTGCGGGCACCATGGCCGCGCCGCAAAATACTATTGTCGAGACCAAAAGTTCCTTAATACGTGCATTCATCGCTTACCTCTCCAGATGGGGTGTGATTCAGGATACTCAATGAGGCCAGTTTAACCTAATCGACCATAAACTGACCATAAGGAATCAATTTTTAACGTGGCGCCGTAAATTGCAGTCTGCCAAATGACATATCTGGTGTTATTTTCTACATCAGTCATCTGTATTGTCACTCTGACTTTACCTTGGTAGATTTTGAGCGATTAACAAAACAAACGAGGAATCCCCATGCGCCATTGTTGTCTCCGTGGTTTATTGATTGCCACTCTGTCGCTTGTAATGACCGCGCCTGCCTATGCGGAAACTCCTCCCGATGCTGCTCCCAGCGCAACCTCCGAACCCGCTCCCAAAAACCCCTATAGCCGTGGTACGGGCAAAAAAGTTATGGGAATCGTGATGATTCCAGCCTCGGTTGCGGTAGGCCTCACGATTGCTCTTATTCCTTCCCTTAATTATTGCACCCAGTCCTATGAGGAAACACACCGAGCGCAATGCGCCCGTGAAGATCAAGAGCGGCAGACCATGTTATTCGTCGGCGGTGCAGTGATCGCGGGAGGCGTCATCGGCGGCATTCTGCTGCTGAAATCCGGCCGCAGCGAAGGCCGTCAGTGGAAAGAGTGGGAAGCCGAACACGGCGCCGGACAGACCTCCCCCACCAAGGACGACAGGACCTATATACCCAACGTGACACCATGGATCGCCCGCGGCAAACGCGGCCTTACCCTGACCTGGGCGATTTGACCTCGTCCGCCACCAAAGTTTCACTCCGGCGTCAGTGGTAGCGCCTTGTTTTTAGGCTTCACCTTCGACAGCTTTTAAAATCATCAGCACAAAAGCCGGTTTCTTGCGCACGACCATCAAACACGGCATTTTTGAGCTGAGTTCAATTAACAGGCCTCAATTTTGGCAAATGCCGCTTTAAAAAGTTCGATGCTCCAGGCATCCAGGCGATCTTGATCTTTAATAAATGGTCTTACGTCACGTTTAAGCTCATCCATATTTAAGGCCTCTACTTTGTTATTCAGGAGAACTCTCAGCATCGCGAGATCCATGCTTTGTGGATCCTTCCAATTCCCTGATTGCCTCGCGCGACACTCTAAGTGTTCCAAATGTACTGGTATATCCCGCCCAACATACCACAACAGGTCATACCAATCGCGCCCCTTTAAGTTTCTCACGCGTGGTCTGAATAAAAGCGCGTGCAACTTTCCGGCAAAAAGATCAGGCAACGCGAAAGTTTTGACAGAAAAAGGAATGGGCTGAAAATGCTGTTTTGCCTCGGTTAGGAACCCCAAAGGGGGGTCAGTATCGACCTCGATTTTTATACGACACACTTTGTCCTTGTGAGTTTTCCACTGAGTACCAAATTTCAACATATGGATCATAGTGTTGGCTTTTATGAACGCCGACTCTATCGTAGTGTCCAAAACTTTAGATTTCCGTTCAAAGACCGTCTCGATATCAAAGCTCGCGAGTTCCGTTGTAATTGATTTTTCATATCTCTCTAGCGTGAATTTTGGGTCGGACTTGAGCAGCGAGAAGTCAAGATCTTCAGAAAAGCGGTCCAATCCGTGCAAAATGCGCAGCGCGGTACCTCCATAAAACGCGGCATGTTCAAAAAACTTAGCGCGCCAAAGTCCAAGTAAAGCAATTTCTTGAATGATCTCCCGCAACGCGCGCTCTTGATCCTCAATACTTTTGCACTGATATTTCGCAAGCATACTCTTGATCGCGCTGTTCATTATTTCAATTCCTTATTTAAAAGCGCCAATGCGTGAATGATCGGCCGTCGAAATCGCCTTGCCAATTCCTGGAGAACCTTCGCGTTCATTTTACGAATGCTGTCTTTTTCAATGCGAAGGCTGTATTCCAAATATTCTAAAAGCTCAGTTGTGGAGCTAATATCTTTGTCGAAGATCGTATCCACAAGTGATTTTTCGGGAGTGGCTAAAAGATAGTTACGCTCGTTATCTATGCTGACTGCCATAAAGCCAAATGCGTAGCGCTCATGGGATAGATGTTTATAATCAAAATGCCCAACCTCAGTCTTAAAAGTTTTTGAAGGCTTCATGGACACGCTTGTTACAAGTGACACCCTCTCTGGGATCAATCCATGAATGGACAATGCGAATTCCCGCGAAATATACGAGGGCCCATAAATTAGATTTGCCAAAACCCCCTCTGAAAATGGGCCCCAGTCCTTGGGGTTTTTGACATAGAGGCCCTTTTTTACGCGGATGATCTCCTCGCTGCGCAATAAAGCCTTAATTTTAGACCATGGTTGACTATAGCTTTTCAGCAAGCTCATCAATATATTATAGTCAAATTCATTGGTTGCGACATTCTTTAGGCTAAATTTGTCCATTAAATATACTCCGTATCTGTATTATTATTACAGATACGGCGTAATAAATAAAGTGAGTATCTGTATTTTTATTAAAGATACTATCTGTTTTCGGGCCTCCCCATGATAAGAGAATGGCGCTAAATAATTTTGCTCCTTACCAGGAGCGATTTGGGAGTCTTAAATGTTTAATATATCAGGCACATTGGCAATTTTACTGGCGACCTTTTTCACTCTTCAAAACGCTCCCGCGTTCGCTTGGCAGGCACAGCAATTTTCCATCCCCACCGCAGACGGCAAAACCACCATCACCGGTGAGATCGATTATCCAGATGCCGCCACGGAGCAACCAGGCAAACTCTGGCCCACAGTCGTCATGATTCCCGGCACGGGGCTATTTGACCGTGACGTCAACTTTGGAAACTCTGGCACCCCCCGCGACATGATTTTTCGTGACCTTGCGGAACAGTTTACAGCGGCGGGAATCGCGGTGGCACGAATGGATTACCGCGGAGTGTTGTGTAACAAGCTTACCGTGCCGCCATGCCCGGACTGTGATACGCAAGCCAAGAAAAAAGCGCATTTTTATAAATCTTGCTTTCGTAACGACATCCGAAAGGAAGTCACAACCAGCAATATTGAAGAGGACATTGTCTCGGTTTTCGACTACACGCTAGCACAACCTGCCGTTGATCCATCTCGACTCGCCATCTTCGCCCATTCTGAGGGTACATTTCATACCGCTCGTCTCATAGGTCAAAACCGCGTGCATCCAACAGGCTTACTCCTCATGGGACTTGCTGCTGAAAGTCCAGCATCTATCATTCACTGGCAAATCGCGGGCCGTCCTATGAAAATTCTTGAATGGGACATAAACTCAGACGAAAGACTTACAAATGACGAGATCCAAAACGGCTGGGCGACAGACCGATTTTTTCACGGCCTTGGCGTCACGCTTGAGCAAATAGTGTCGCCGGATGGCTTTTGGCTTAAGTCTGATATCGAACGAATGCGTGAAGACGACTACAAAGCGACCGCCGAAGATGCTATTGCCATTCCGGACAACGCACCTTGGCCAGAGCAGAAGACCCCCGATGACGTCATCATGGCGAGTCAACAGTGGTGGAAATGGTTTTTCACCGACCATCGCTCGACGCTGGATGATCTCGTTCAATTTGACGGACAAATCATAGCCCACAATGGCACGTTCGACTCCCAGACACCTGGTGATCGCGAGTTAGGTTTTGTCCAGGCGCGGGCAGCAGAATTCAAACTCCCGCCAAAGTGCGTCTTACATCAAGGCGTAGGACACGGCATGAGTCCTGCCAGCCCCACCTACGGGCCACTCGACGAGACAGTTCGCGCCTCGATGGTTGAGGATTTGAAATCACTTTTGCTCGTCAAATGAGGAAGTCCCTGCGCCGCTTTCCAGCGACAGCTACAGCTCCACTCTCAGTCCGCCACAGACGTTTTACTCCGGCGTCAGTGGTAGCGCCTTGTTTTTAGGCTCTACCTTCGACAGAGCTTAAATATCCGTTGCGATTTGGGTGCTTCCTAAGTGAGACCTGTAAAATTTATCGTGCGCGTGGGATCCTGGATGCCTTTCGTTCGTCTTAGACGTGATGCCGACAACCCAAATTCAGAATCGACTTCTGTACGGTCCTAAAGCTTATCGGAAAGACTCAAGGTACGATAAGGATTAACTGAAGCTAATTTGGTCGGTGTCTTAGCAATAACATGCAGCGCCCATGTCGCAAGACCCATTTCACTCCAATCTGCAGCTCTTTCAACTTGAACCATCACTCCCAGAAAGTCATTATCCACAACACCTTGTCCGATGCGGTTGTAATTGAGGCGAACCCACTGCCGTCCAATATAGACTTCATTGAACGTGTGCGAAGCCCAAGATCCTTTTGAACGTTCCGAAAATGATAAAATCGCTTGTTTAGCATCAGCGTTCTGAATTTGATGGCGAACGAGATCCAGTTCTGTTGGATCATTGAAATCTACAATGGGAATACTAACGACTAATCTCGTAGGAATTCCAAGTGCCTTTAAAATCGTTGATTGGAGAATCGCGGTAGACGTACAGTCGCCGTGCCAGCGTTTTTGAAACATCGATTTACCAAATAGGCCTTCTTGCATAGCTTCAGCATCAGAAGAATAACCCGCCTTTGTCTTTTCTGCATCGAACGGCTGCCTGAGGTCTTGAACCACCGTGGGCGTGCCAGAGGCAAACGAGACGTAGAATGGAATAAAAAATGACTTGTGTTGAAATCGACCTGGACTTTTCATGATCCAATTACTCACACTTTGAACCAAATCCAAGTCGTTTAACGCAGACGAATCAATGCCATCGGCTTTCAGCAGGGCGAGCAATTCAATTTTCATGGCCTCGTCCCAGTTGCTGGTCGCGCCCGGCTTTAAATACTGGACTAGTTCGGAATTTGCGGCATTCTCTTGCCTCCAATTGGAATTAGGCACAACTCCCGCCGATAAATTCTTAAAAGGCATCACTGCGATTTCTACTGTAACCGTATTCGACGTTTCGCTAATTTTGCGACCAGTCTGCCATGAGGTATTTATAGCATCAAGGTTTACTGGTTTTATGACTTCAATCGTCGCACGAATAGAATCATCCGCTTGGCCTGCTTGACTCTTCGCAGATGACTTATCGGAGCCCCGATCGCGACAAGAGTTCAAGGCGACGACACATAAAACAATAGCAGCAATTTGATTCATGACCACTCCGATAGCACTTAGACTAAGAACGTTTCTATTTATTCTAATCATTTTCGGATTACATGACCATCAAGCGATGAATAACCGTCTGCCGACATGAGAAGTATTCCGCTACCAAAGTTTCACTCCGGCGTCAGTGGTAGAGCCTTGTTTTTAGGCTCTACCTTCGACAGTTTTTTGCAATAATCAGCAGGGTATTACTGAATCAAATTCGCGTACGGAACTTCCAGTAAAAACTCGTGGTGCAGCCTAACTTCGGTGCCATGTTCAGGAATAACAATCACTCCTTTGGCACCGTCAACTCTCATAAAACTATTTGTTTGCGCCACTACCGATTCAAAACGCATTCCCGAGGGCCATGGTAAAAAACCTAGTGCACCCTTGCCACTCGTGATCACAATAGGAACATCACCGCCCCCCCGTGTCCGGTGACAGCTGAATTGAATAGGCCCCACATTTGTGGCCCAAAGTGAAGAACAGCTCGCGGTAATATTGGAAAATATCGACTGCGCGAGAATTTGCCCCGGACTGAGGCGTCCACCGGCTAAATAACACGCCTCACCTGAATCAACAAAATAGATGGTGGGCTGGGCACTGGAAGTGGTAGCGGGTATCAATTCAATCAAAAACATCGCGTTAAAAGCAGCGAGGAGTTTTTTGAGAGTATTGGCCGAAACCCTGGTTTTGCGCTGTATGTTGGAAATATTTAACGGCTCGCCAACATTAGCGGCAAGCTCAACCAATACCCGCCGCAGCGTAGCGTATGGAAGAGTCGTTTCATAAATCAGTCGCAGATCTCTCTCTAGAATTGTTTCCAGTTGGGACTCAAATTTTGAAGTCCGAACTCCCTCGTCCCTGATAAAACAAACTCCTGGTAGACCGCCTGTGCCGGCGTACCGCACGACGGACCCGACCAAACTCGAGTTGGCCTTTATCCGGCCGGCAAACGAGCTGAATGACTCCTTTACCGTCCCGGTCATAATCTTTTCCAGTAATGCAGGGTGAGCGATTTGATTAATCTCACCGCTGCCAAGTGGCGGAATGGTTATGTTGACAATCCTGCCGGTCAACGACTCTCTGATTGCCTTGCGGGAGGAAAATCTTACGGACCCAGTGAGAAGAAACTGACCTGGCTTCTTATGCAAACGCACAAATTCCTTCAGAGCCGGAAACAACTCAGGCACGAGCTGGCACTCGTCAATAATGACCGTTTTATTGCCCTGAACGATGCCGTTCAAAAAGGCATTAGGATTCTCCGCAGCCGCGATACGGGCAAACTTGTCATCCAAAGTATGATAAGCGCCTGACAGCCGTTCAACGAGCGACGTCTTACCGACCTGACGATGACCAAACACGCCAACAATCGGGCTGTAGCCGAGCATTTTACGCACCCATGGCTCCAGGTATCTAGGACGATAGTGCGCCATATGACAACGTACCCCTCATGTATTATTAATCAACCCCATGATTAATAATACATGAAGCCATATCCAAAGGGAAGAGGCTCAACACCCCAATTCAGGATCCTCGGTGCATTTTTTCAATTCCCATTTGATGTTCTCGACGTCAATGAACACGCGGTCGCCGATTTTTTTGGTTGGCAGGGTGCCATATGCGTTCAAATCAGCATGGTTCGTGCCAAAACCAAATGACGGCACGCAACTATAAAATATTGGAGCCTTAATCACCAAGGAATCGCCCGATTGCGCGACCGCCGTTGATTTCGCGGTTAACGAATGAACTTGGTAACCTGACTCACACAAAATTGGCATCAGTTCTGGCGTCAAATCAATATAATCAGATCCATCCCACAGAATTAAGGTAGAATTCCAACGCATTGGGACATAGGGCAGCCGACCAAAAGTCGTGTTCGTAAGATTAAAAATCGAAAGATCCGCGAACTGATTCGAGTTGTTCGCGCCAGGCAGCACTTCAGAGGCGTTAAGCTGGAATCGCGTAGAAAATTCCTTAATCGTCGCGCCGAATTGATCTAGCTTCTGGTGATCCGTAACGCCGATATGATGACCCAGCTCATGCGCCAGAATCGCTAACGCCTCCGAAATTTCAGTGTTGTTAGCCTCAACTATGTCGGTATTGATAAAAACAACATCGCCTAAATGTAAGTCGGTTTTGGCAATCCGAACCTGACCATCAAGCAAGAAAAACCCTGGGTTTTCCCGCTCCGATTTGAACTCAATTTTTACGACTTCCTGATTTTGACGGAAAACGCTTTCTAAACGCTTAGCTAAATTTTGCTCAAAGGGGTCCACGGTACATTTGCCGGGGCCAAAAAAATTCGTTTCCTTACAAGAGATAATGATGGAACCAATGACCCGCGCGGCAACCCGAAACGCTTGCGTTGACTTTGACTCACAGGCAGCGCTTGATCCCTCCAGTCCACACACACCCAGACGCTCCGCGAAACTGGTGGATGACCCTGTAAAAATCAGCGACGCCAAAATAGAAAATTTAATAACGACTTGATTCATGTTAATTGACCCCCCAAATTACAAAGCGCAGGTTATGGTCCAGTGACTTTGATCTACGTCGAGCAGGAACAGCTTATCTATACCATCGCCACTGCCGATAAAGGTTATCGCGTACGACATCGAACACCGATACATCAAATGGGCCCCGTCTTGAGCCTCGGTTTCAATCAAGCCCTTAAGCTCCAATGACGCGTCAATAGATGTTGAGTGGTAGGCCGGCCTTGTCCATGTTGACTGCAAAATACGGGACTTCTTAATGACCTGCGGACCACGCCCCGCTGAATCAAAGGCTCGGGACACACCCGCGAAAATTGCCTCCGACTGGTCAAAAACTGAGGTGTGATCACTCACGACGACGCTAAAAATCTGTCCCGCCGTCTCGCGCTCAATATACCCTACCGCGCCAAATTTTGACGCGAACCCGACTGATTCCGCGTTAGACTCAATTAGATTCTGCCCCTGAATCCCAGCCAGGCGGTGCAACAAACCGGTACGCGCATCAACAGGCAATGTCCCTGGCACATGAACCGCAAACACATTTGCCGCCAATTCAAATAGATCCCGCATCGGCAAAGACCTTACGACTCCAGCCGCCTCTGTCACGTAAATTTTATCGAGGTTAAACCAAATCTCACTCCCCAAAACCGTGTCCGCCCGGAATGCCTGCTCGACACCATTCACGATAAAGAATCCAGGATCGTCTTTTTCGGCCTTAAATTTCGGCTTCACAGATTTGCGCTCATCGCGGGTTTGCGCCGCGAGCTCGTCCAGATACGCGGCCTCGTCAGCAGACGTCGCACATGTCGCGCTGGCCTTACAATGCTGCGCGAACTTATCTAGCGTAAGGTAACTATACGCGATGTGCGCCTCAGCAAGGCCCCCGCCAGTGCCAGTATTAGAGCCCCCACCAGGGTCACGGTCTAGTTCACGGTCTGGTTCACGCTGAAAATCAACGGGCTTAGCATGGTCATCTTTTGCCACCGCAATAGACGAAGAAACCATCCCTGTCAGAGCAATCAAAATCGAAAATACCGCGCGATTCATGTTGGTTAAAATCCACATTATAGACTGCACCCCATTGAAAATTATTGGAAATCACAAGTATTATAGCGACATCAACGGTCGCCACAAGTCGAAAATCTTCAAAACAATACTCAGAGTTGTTTGGACACTTGGAATAGTAAGTGACCTCTTGGAATGACGTGTCGCCACCAAATCTCCACTCCGGCGTCAGTGGTAGCGCCTTGTTTTTAGGCCACGCCTTCGACATAATACGACAAACGACTTGTAAAATGACCTCAATTTAGTCGTTACATTATCGTCGCATGTAGCGATTAAATAAAGGGCGCTAATTTCGACAATTTTGAGCAAAAATTAGAAGGATATTTTAAGAATGACCGCGAAGACCAAAATGCAAACTCAAATCACGCTGAATCGAGCGTCCCACAGCGACATTGAGTTTATCGTCAATGCCGAAACCTCGGATGATAACGCGGAATTCATAGGTCAATGGCATGCAGATCAACACGCGGCCAATTTAAAAGACGCAAACTACATTTACCTGATTATTTCTTCTGTCCTTCACGACACAAGACTCGGGTACGTAATCCTCGAAGGCGCTACAGACAAAAATTCGTCACTTAACATCAAACGAATTGTTGTACTTCA
>CANILH010000015.1 GCA_947468665.1 Oligoflexales bacterium
AGGAACGCACACACCTTTTACCAGAGATGTTTTTCCTGTATTGCGACGGCCAAATATAACGATATGTTCGCCATTTTCGATCGCTTTGTTGAGCATGTCTCGTTCGGTGGTAAGATTACAAATAGAAGTATGGTCTAGAATAATATCGATAGGTAACATAGTATTGGGACTCCAAACAAGGCGAGATTGCGCCGGCAAAATAGCCATAATATTTAATATATACAGGTAATTACCTTGAGTCAATCTTTTGGAGTCCAAAATAGTGAGTCCGTTTTTTGGACTCGGCATTTGCGCTGCGCTGCCGCATTAAGCGGCAAATTCAAATCTGGTGATTAAGCCGTCAACTTCTGGAATTTTGATATAGCGAATTTCGCCGTTATTTGATGATTGTTGGCTCGTTTTTGCAGATGAGACTGGCGTCCCGCCGCTGAATTCCTGATGTGGCCTGGATGGAGTCCGGTATAGCGAGATGTCATAGCAGTCTTTTAGAAACGCATCCAACCATTCGCCGTAGATGCCGTCGCGATATATCGGATGTTACGACTTTATGGACTGCCCGAGACTTAATTGTTGCGAAAAACACATTCACAGAGCATTAAAACGGGCCGTGAATTTTAATTTGTCGATTAATTCTGGATGGTTAAGATGTCGCTAGCGAACTTCATCATTTTGTTTATTGGGTTGATTCATTATGCGCCAGAGTGTTAGAACCTGCCCATTCTAAATACGCCAAAATGGCGCATTTTCCAGGAGAGCAGCACTATGAGTTCAATAATCGCGAAAGCAACTTTCATCACAGCTATTGCAGCTTTAGGCCCTACAATAACGGGACGAGCAGATGAAATCCCTCACACAGCCGAGCTATGGTCATGCAGTGGCTACTGTTTTATGGGCGGAGATACTGCTACCAACCCATGGATTCCCGTCAGCGGCAGTGGTGCGTCGGAAGAGGACGCTAGAGATGCCATTGATTGCGGGGCATTTGTTGAGGTCGGGATTACTTGCCGAAATGTTCACTATTAACGGTGTCTAGCCGTGATAAAATGGAGCGCACTGAAGCACCTACAGATTGAAACATCTGGAGTTATGAAAAGGTACTTAAAAGACCTATAAGCCCCACTCAGAACCGCCCTAACTAGCGCCGACCGGATTCAATGCGTGCGGAATGCTGGCGGCTTTTATAAAAAATTTCGGCAAGAACAGCAGCAAAACCTGTTTCCGGCATTAAATTATTCCGGTGAAAACGAGTCCAGACCTCGAAACACCTCAGATTAATTCTTCCCGGCAATGTCGCCCTGGCATTCCTTCTTACCCAGAGGCCCAAAGGTCTTCATGGTCTCCTGGGAGATCTTCTTGCCATCCGGGCCTGTCGTAATGACCACATGAGCCCAGCCCTTCAGATTAGCGTCAGCCTCGTCCTGGATGCCATTTTTGCAAACGTGGGTATGGGTATTGACTGGTTTTTCTGTTGTGGAGCTATCGCCGCTCTTCGCTGCACAAACCTGCTGATTACCGACCACGATACAATTTCCTGGCTGAAGCCAGATCGTCCGGTCTTCCGCCTGCGCCATACCTGCCAAAAAAAATAACATCGTTCCAAAAGCTAGTTTCATGGGACCTCCAATCAGTTAATTATAAACCCTAAAAAAAAATCAGTTCTCACGACTCATGGAAATTCGGCCCAAGCCATTTCGCGACCTCAGCAAAAGTCATTCCCTTGCGTTTCGCGTAATCCTCAAGCTGGTCTTTGCGGATCTCACCGACCCTGAAATAACTGGACTCAGGATGAGCGAAGTAAAGCCCACTCACCGTGCTTGGCGGCGTCATCGCGAAGCTCTCGGTCAATTTAGCTCCCGTATGCCGCTCAACGTCAAGCAATTTCCAGATCTTCGCCTTCTCGGTGTGATCCGGGCACGCCGGATATCCCGGCGCGGGACGAATGCCCCGATATTTTTCGCGGATCAGTTCATCAATTGAGACGTCTAGTCCCGACGGTTCATAGCCCCACATCTCGCGTATACGCTTATGCATCATTTCTGCCATGGCCTCAGCGACCCGGTCACCTAGAGCTTTTGCCATGATGCTTGAGTAGTCGTCATGTTTCGCGTCAAACCCTTTAGCGTAGTCTTCCACCTCTTTGCCGGTCGTCACGACAAAGGCCCCCATCCAGTCTTTGCGGCCAGATGTCTTCGGTGCGACGAAGTCCGCCAGACTCATATATGGGCCCGGCTCTGTTTTCTCTCTCTGCTGCCTGAGAAAACACATTCTTTCGACGACTTTACCGCGGGATTCATCAGTAAATAGCTCCACGTCATCGCCGACAGAATGAGCGGGCCAGATGCCAACGACCGCTTTTGGCTTAAACCGCCTATTGGCGACAATATCTTTAAGCATCTTCTGGGCGTCATCATAGAGCTTGCGGGCTTCTTTGCCGTATTTTTCACTCTCAAATATTTTCGGGTACATGCCCTGGAGCTCCCAGGTCCAAAAAAAAGGCGACCAGTCGATATAGGGAAGTACCTTATCAATTGGAATTTCATCAAATACAAACACGCCTTTTTGCGCCGGCTCGTCTATTCTAGCATTCGACCAGTCACCACCAAAACGTTGCCTGACGGCATCGCCATAGGACATGAAATTTGCCTTGGACTGCGTCTCATTCCAACGGTCACGAAGCACTGCCTGGGTATCCAGATGCTGCTTCACATAACCGGCTTTCTTAGTGGGACTCATAACCGACGAACAGACGTTCACAACGAGCGAGGCATCCGTGACGTGAATCACTGGTCCGTTGTAGGCAGGAGCGATTTTGATGGCCGTGTGAGCCTTGCTTGTGGTCGCGCCGCCAATAAGTAGCGGCACCGTGAATCCAAGGCGCTTCATCTCATTTGCCACATGAATCATCTCGTCAAGTGACGGCGTGATCAGCCCCGACAGGCCGATCATGTCAGCGTTAATCTCTTTGGCTTTAGCGAGGATATCCTCACACCGCACCATGACACCCATGTCGTGAACTTCGTAATTATTGCAGGCGAGAACGATCCCGACAATATTCTTGCCGATGTCATGTACGTCACCCTTAACAGTCGCTATCAGGAACTTGCCCTGGGATGATGATCCAGATTTTCCAACCTTGTCGCGGTCCATGTAAGGCTCAAGCCACGCCACCGCTTTTTTCATGACGCGGGCAGACTTTACAACCTGTGGCAGGAACATTTTACCAGCGCCAAAAAGCTCGCCGACCACCTTCATGCCATCCATAAGTGGGCCCTCGATAACGTCTAGAGGCCTCTTCAGCTCATTGTAGGCTTCTTCGGTGTCCTTATCGACGTAATCAGTGATGCC
This sequence comes from Oligoflexales bacterium, assembly GCA_947468665.1. Classification (GTDB taxonomy): domain Bacteria; phylum Bdellovibrionota_B; class Oligoflexia; order Oligoflexales; family RGVZ01; genus CAMDKS01. The sequence continues at coordinate 3,346 of CANILH010000015.1, forward strand.
GTTTACAAGCGAGTGCACTATCCGCTCGCGGTAGGTTCCTTTACGCCACTCGTCTGTTTCTTTTTTGGTCGTCTTGGTTTCGCCTCTGAACTTCCCACCGTAAGCAACAAGCAAATCTGTCGCGTCAGGGCGGCGATTCAGGAGCACGTCCTCAACGTGAACGAGCAGCTCCTTGTCGATCTCTTCGTAGACCTCAAGCATGCCGGCGTTGACGATGCCCATATCGAGCCCTGCGTTGACCGCGTGATAAAGAAACGCCGCGTGCATGGCCTCACGCACACGATTGTTGCCGCGGAACGAGAAGCTGACGTTGGAGATTCCACCCGATGTTCTGACGCCTGGACAGAGTTTTTTGATCTCACCCACGGCTTCGATAAAATCAACGGCGTAATTATTGTGTTCATCAATTCCTGTACCAACCGTCAAAACGTTCGGATCAAAGATAATATCGCCTGGATCCATGCCAATTTTCCCGGTCAGAAGCTTATAGGCACGGACGCAGATGCGAACTTTATCGGCTTTCGTCGCCGCCTGTCCTTTCTCATCAAATGCCATGACGACAACCGCGGCGCCGTAACGCATACAAAGGCGGCCTTGACGTAAAAACGCCTCCTCGCCTTCCTTCAGCGAGATAGAATTCACAATAGGTTTACCCTGAATACATTGGAGGCCTGTTTCCAGGACGGACCATTTAGAGCTGTCGACCATGATCGGAACCCGGGCGATGTCCGGCTCAGACGCGACGAGATTCAGAAACTTCCGCATACAGGACTCACTGTCCAGCAGTCCCTCATCGAAATTTATATCAATGACGTTAGCGCCGTTTTCTACCTGCTGGCGAGCCACAGAGAGAGCTGCGTCGAAATTGCCTTCTTTGATCAATGTCGCGAATTTTGGGGAACCGGTAACGTTGGTTCTTTCCCCTACCATCACAAACGGAGCGCGCGCCTCAATCAAATTAAAGCCCTCTAGTCCACTGATGCGGGTACCAACGGGTAATTTTTTTGGTTGGCGGGGCTTTAGCGGACGCACGGCCTCGGCGACCGCGCGAATATGATCGGGAGTTGTACCACAGCAGCCGCCGGCGATATTAAAATATCCGAGCTCGGCGTACTCACGCATGATCGCCGCCATGTCCTTAGGCTTCTCATCATAACCGGTAGGACTTAATGGGTTTGGCAAACCCGCGTTTGGATAGCAGCTGACGTAACAATCCGCGAGATCTGAGAGCTCCCGCAAATATGGACGCATGTCATGGGCGCCAAGAGCGCAGTTTATACCAACACTAAGCGGGCGGGCGTGACGCACAGAATACCAAAACGCCTCCACTGTCTGTCCTGACAGAGTCCGTCCCGAGGCATCTGTAATCGTAACCGACAGCATCACGGGCCATCGCATGCCTTTAGCGTCAAAAAATTTCTCAAGGGCGAAAATAGCTGCCTTGAGATTCAGCGTATCAAAAACCGTCTCTGCCAATAGCAAATCAACGCCGCCCTCAATGAGCCCATCAATCTGCTCATAGTACGCGTCAACCAATTCATGAAACGACACGGCGCGGTAGGCTGGATTATTGACATCCGGTGAAAGAGACGCTGTTTTATTGGTGGGGCCAATGGCGCCCGCCACAAAGCACTTGCGACCGGGTTCCTCGGCCTCTACCTCTTTGCACGCCTCACGGGCGACTTTCGCGGCGGCGACATTGATGTCACGAACCGCTGATTGCAGATGGTAATCAGCCTGAGCGATCGAGGTGCTATTGAAGGTGTTGGTCTCAACGATGTCGGCGCCATTTTTGAGGTATTCTTTATGGACAGCCTTGACGACGTCTGGTCTTGTGAGAACAAGCAGGTCATTATTGCCTTTGAGATCGTGTGCGTGATTTTTGAACCGCTCTCCACGAAAATCAGATTCGGACAATTTATACCGCTGAATCATTGTGCCCATGCCACCATCAAGCATCATGAGCCGCTGGCTCAAAATTTCTTTGATGGCTGTCATGCTTGGGCTGGTTGGGAGTTCGCTCATGGCTTAGGGCTATGCCTCATATAAATTCATGGAAATAATTAGTCTCTTCAGGGGGTTGACTCTAACAAAGAGACTGACTATTACAAAGCCCAAACGAGGCCGACCGACAGACACGCGGGCTGCCAACCGTCCGATTCCTAACGAAAATATCGACACTGTTTAAGAGTTTGACAGTACGATCCTTTTTAACCGGCTGTTTTTACAGGATTACGTCTTTGGCTAAGAACTTGCTATCATTATAAGTAGTCAAGTCATGTCTATTGGGAGGTTTTCGATGATACGTTTAACGTTGTTCGCGGTGGCAGTTAGCGCGCTCGTTTCCTGTGAGCGATCCAACCGTTCAATTGAGGTGCAACCCACGGCTCCAAGTATCAAACCAAGCGGCGACAACACTGGTGGCGATAGCACCACCAAAACCGGAAGTCTGACCCTTACGATTAGCGGTCTGCCGTCATCCGCGACAACAGCGCAATTGGCCATCTCCGTCGGTGGTGACCAGGAATCTAGAAGTGTGACTCTTTCGGGCGGAAGCGGCACAACAACTTTAAGCGGCATGCCTGTTGGATACGCCAGCGTGAAAGTCAGCACAACCATTAGTGGGACCTACTACTCCGGTACCGCAAGCGCATCGATAGTCAGTAACGATGAGGTTACAGCGTCCGTTTCTATGACTGCGGGTCAAGATCCCGGACCAGTACCTCCCGGACCAGTACCTCCCGGACCAGTACCTCCCGGACCAGTACCTCCCGGACCAGTGCCTCCAGGACCAGTACCTCCAGGACCAGGTGGTGACACAAGCATCGACATAGGCATTGATATTGGTGGTAACCCAGGTCCTTCAAATACCTGGGACGGCAAAACCTTCAAAGGCAACAGCATGTTCAACGTTGAGCCTGTGAACTGATTTCCCTACAAAAACAAATAAAACCCCGCGCGTCACAGCAAGTGACCGTGGGGTTTATCTTTATCACGCCCTGCATACCTTTTTACGACGCGAAGTCTGACACTGTCAAAAATCCTGACACCCCAATCCCCTGTGAAGTGCCGCAACCCCTCACAATAATTACACCCAGACTCATGGCACCTGACTTGCATCATGCCTGAGTGAGGCAGTGAATCACCGCCCCAAGTTGTTGTTGTTGTACATTTAGCGGAATGGAGTTGTAAAATGGGTAGTCAATTATTCACGTCAAAGAAAATGAAGCTTACGAAAGAATCCAGGCTTAAGAAAAGCGTGATTGGAATCGCTGTTATGGCAGTCCTCTCAGCGGCCGTATTCGGAATCTACTCGTGGTCTGGCTCCGGGAGCCAAGAACCCAGACAAAACAGGGCATACACAGCCAGCGAACCTAAAAGAACCTCGTTTTTACCTTCTTTTGCCAGCAGTTCAAATACCGTTAAAAGTAGTTTCAGCGGCAAAAAGCAGGCTGAACACCAATCCAAAAAAGCGAAAGGCCACCGCTTAGCGTCCCATAAGAAACATAAAGGTCATAAGTACGCGTCCCATAAGAAACATAAAGGCCAAAAGTACGCGTCCCACAAGAAGCACAAGGGCCATAAGTACGCATCCCACAAGAAGCACAAAGGCCATAAGTACGCGTCTCACAAGAAGAAGCATGGCAAACAAATGGCTCACAAAGGTAAACGCCGTCACGGCAAAGAACTCGCGGCAAACTAAGCCCATCGCGTAAAAGCCCTCAAACGATTCCGCTCTGAAATCCCCCGGAGCCCTAACCTTCCCCCAGGAAGACATGGGCTCCGGGGGTTCTGATTTTTGATATAAAATAAAATAAAATCACGTATTTTCAGTAACTTACATACATTCTGAAAATTTTTTGCTAAAAAGACCAAAGTTTGTCCGGATCATGCCGATTGACCTGAGGATAACAGGGGGATTCAATGAAGAATCAATTTACTAAATTTTACACCTTACTGGCCGCCGGACTGCTTGCGGCAGGCTCCATTTGCCCGGCTCAGGACGATGCCCCGCCGCCACCCGCTGAACCAGAATACAACGGAGATATGGCTCCTGAGGCTCCGGCCTATGCTCCCAGCTCCGCGACTCCAGGAAAACCATCTGAGGACGACGACAATATTATCCGCAAACCCAAAGAGGCTCCGCCACCGCCACCTATAGAATTTACTAAGGCTGAGGCCCAAAAATCCTGCGCGAAGTATCAGGGCAAGTTGCTGTCCGTATACGGAGAGATTTATAAGATCCAAAACTGCGTTCGGCACAGAGTCAACGAGCAGGAAGATATTTTCAAATTCAGTAAACAGGGTATCCAGGTCGTCGAGGTTAACGCTACTGATGTCGCGGCTATCCCTGTCGGGGAATCATGGGAAAACGCAAACAGTAAAGAACGCCCCTGCGCGACCTTTAACAAAAAATACATCACGTTCTCGTATACGGATATTTATTTCGTCGAAAACTGTGTCCGCAAGCTGATTCCGGATTATGAGACGCTGCTCGCTCACCGCAAGGAGCGCGGACAGACAAATGGCGAGGTACTGGCTCTATCCTCGAAAGAATTTTGGTCCATGAAACATGGCCGGGATATTACGTCCATAATTGACAAGGAATTCCACAAACTCCTGGAAGGTTCCGCTGGCGTGGACATCATCCCAATTGACGAGGCTTGCAAAGGTGTTGACGGGAAAATCGTAACCTTCTACTCCCGGATGTATAAAATCGAGAAGTGCCGCAAGCGTGAGATAGACGCCGAGTCCTTCACGATGCACGGCGGCGCAGGAAGCTCAAAACTCACTGAACTCAAACCTGAGCAGTGGATTTCCATGCCGGACGGCAAGCCTTATAGCGATAAAAAATAAATTATTCAGTCAATCAAAAAAAACAGCGGGATCAGTACTCTGATCCGCTTAAGATATCACGCAGGCGACGATTCATAAGCGTTCTGCTAACCCAGAACACACCGGCCAACTGGGACACAATATCACGACCAAGATCCACACGGGCCATCTCCTCGCGGACAAGCTTGGCCGGCACCAGCAGCCGCGCGGCAAAGACATTGCTGTAAACATCTTTCATGTACTGCTCATGCTCCTTAAAGGCGACATGGGCGGGTTCCATAAGCTCGGAGATGAAAAATGGCGCCAACACCCGGGCCATATGAAACCGCACAACGGGACGTGTCTCAGTGCCATCAAGGCACTGCACAACAAATATCCCATCAGGCAAGCGTCGTGCGCTGGGAGTGATATCCACTGCACCGCCAGCCTCGACCTGATCACGGGAACGGGTTGAGAACCGCAGTTTTGGAAATGACTTACTAATTTCAGGCAAAAACAGCGGTGCCTCGCGGAAGTTGAGCCGCCCGTGAATGCCCTCAATAATCGCGTTCAAAGCCACGTGATTCACCGCGAAAAAAGCTTTTACTTTGGACTCCATCTCGGTGGTCCACGCCTGACCGTGATACCTTTGCCACTCGCGACGAACTGCGTCGGCAATAGCGGGATTTACCTCAAGATGACCCAGGCCTCTGTATTCCAGAAGAGCCTCAGCGTCTGTCAGGTCACCACTCGCCACATCGACAACCAAGCGTTCATCAACTCCAAGATGGGTCGCTATGGCCCGCATGGAATCAATGGAGCGAATATGTTTACGGCCCTTTTTCCAGTGACTGCAATCAGCGGGATCAAAACCCAGAATCTGGCCAACATCCTGATCAATGACCCGGACGTTACTGAACTTGACGTCGAGCACACTTTTGCAAAACGAGAATAATCTCGCTGATTGTGGATACTTGATTTCGCTAACTTTACTCATATTCGTCCTAGATGATCCCCAAGGTCAACTTTGGAGTCCGAAAGTAGCAGTCGGGCAGTCAAAAGAAAATATCAATCCGGATCGCCGACAAAAAAAACCAATTACGACAATAATCATGGGGGTTTTCACCCACGCGGCGACGTACTTTGTCCTTAAGCCTCACCCCTTACGGTAAATTCTACCTACTGATTTGCAAGCACGAATAACCTTAAAATATCAGTAGGGAATATCCTGTTTTCGTCATGGGAGATAACACATGTCACAACTACTTGGTCTCTCGGGAATTTCATTCGCGATCTGGTATGTTCTCGCGCATCCCGCCATGAAATTTCACGGCTACTGGGATCCAGCGGCGATGGTGCTGCTTGGATTTGGCCCCCCTTCAGTCATGATGTTGTCCCACACATTGGCTGATATGATTGTCGGGATCAAATTATTAGGATCATCGATCTTCAGCCGTCACCGCCAGCACCAGGTCGAAATCATCGATGCTCTGACCAGAGCGTCACAAACCGCAAGAACCGATGGCCTTGGGGCTCTTGTACCTCTCAGGGATCGCATGCAATACGATCTCCTTCGGGATGGAATTTCGCTGATCATAAACGATTTTAAACCGGAGGAAATACGCCATAACCTTACGGCGCGCATTAACGCCAAACAGTCCAAAATGGCGTTGGCAGCGAGTTTATTTGAGAACATGTCCAAGCTCTGCCCGGGCATGGGTATGATAGGGACCCTGATGGGTCTGATTGCCATGCTATCAAACATGAATGACCCCTCAAAACTTGGCAGTGGCATGGCTTTGGCTCTAATCACCACTCTCTACGGATTGATGCTTGGTACTATCATCTACGGCCCGTGGGGCGAGAAAATTCATATCGAAGCGGAAAAAATACTGGAAATTGATTTGATGGTGCTGGAAGGTGTCATTAATATCAAAAGCAAAAAATCCAGCGTTCACATGAAAGACATCATGAAAACCTACGGCTCTAAAACAGGCGCGCCGCAGGCGACCAGAGGAGCGTCCTGAATTATGTCTATGACCTCGCCCATGTCAGCCGGGCAATCCACGCCGCCACCCGCGCAAGAAGCGCCTGTGGCTCTGGAGATCAAGAGATTTGCCCGCAAAAAGGACGAGGGACTATGGCTCATGTCTTTTTCCGACATGAGTATGATTTTAATCAGTTTTTTTATTTTGCAATTGTCATTTTCCACCATCAATCAGCAGAAAGCCGAGGTCTTGAGAGAGGCGATTCAAAGTAAAAAATTCGAGGCAAAAACAGACTCGCTGACCGCCGTCAGCAAACGAATAGAAAACGAGATTAAACGCCTTCAACTTGATAAAAACGCCCAAGTGACCATAGACCCGAACGGAGTCATGGTGGAGTTCAAGGATGGTCTGCTGTTCTCAACCGGATCTTCCGACGGCAATCCCCTATTCACCACCGTGGTGGGGCAGGTCATGAAAGTCATCGCGTCCGTCCCGGATCTCTACCATCTCACGATTGAGGGACATACGGATGATTCCCCCATGGTCCCGTCTAAAGGACAGAAATTCGCGTCCAACTGGGAGCTCAGCGCATCCAGGGGCATTTCCATAATGCGTCAATTTGCCGCAAAGGGCGTCCGCGAGGACAGGATGAGCGTTCAAGCCTACGCTCATACGAGACCCAAAAAACCAGTCACCGGACTTAAGGGTTTGGCACTCGAACAGGCGCGGGCAGCGAATCGACGGGTCGTGATCAGGATAGAAACAGCCATGCAACCATAAACCAAACTGAGGACTCGATACCTAAATGAATCCGGAATCTTACCCTAACCCCCTTGACTCCCCCGGCAAAGGACTCATGTTCCTAACGAAATAGCAGGAAATCTGGCACATTTACGACTAAAATAGAAATAGGTGGGGGGGCGTGATATATCCCCTTATGTATAGGCGAGGTCAGCGACGTGGTATTTGAAGACAATTTAGATTTCAGAATGAGCGCGGACGATGAAGATCACCGCGGTAGTGGTTTCGGAACGGCCGTTGTCACCGAACGTAAGGTCGATGTCAGGCCGCCATCACTCTATAAAGTTCTTTTGCATAACGATGATTTTACACCGATGGATTTTGTGGTGATGGTGCTAGAGACATATTTCAGCAAGGACCGCAATGCGGCCACTGAGGTTATGCTGGCCGTTCACCACAAGGGTGTGGGTGTCTGTGGAGTTTTCCCGTTTGAGATCGCCGAGACCAAGGTGTCACTCGTCATGGAGTGTGCCCGGGAAAACGAGCATCCGCTTCAGTGCACGATGGAAAAGGTTTGAACCCAGGTATCCAAGGAGGCAGCCATGATCAGTCACGATCTCGAAATCAGCCTTAACCTCGCGGTGAGCGAGGCAGCCCGCAGGGGCCACGAATACGTCACCATCGAGCACATACTGTTTGCTCTTCTTCAGAATGAGTCCGCTATAAAAGCAATGCGTGCTTGTGGCGGGTCGGTCGAAGTAACCCGCGGCAAGATCGAGGACTTCTTCTCTGAGCATATCCCCACCGGCGTGTTGCGGGCCGGTCAGATGCCGCAACCTACAGTTGGCTTCCAGCGCGTCATCCAGAGAGCGGCACAACACGTTAGGGCCGCGGGTAAAGACCGCATCCGGGGCGAGAATATCTTGATCAGCATGTTCAGCGAGCGCGATTCCTTCGCGGTTTATATTTTACAGCAGCAAAACATTACGCGGTTTGACGTCATCAACTTCGTCTCTCATGGGCTCGCGAAACTCCCTGAGGAAATAGGCAACGCTGAAGACAAAATTATTCCTGGCGCTGACGAGATGGATGATCAGGAGAGAGATGGCCCTCGTCGTGAGTCCTCCTCAGGAGACGATTCGCAGGCGAAGCCTGCCAAAGACCCCCTATCCCAGTGGGCGGTCAATTTAAACGAGCGCGCGCTCGCCGGAAAAATCGACCCCCTTGTTGGTCGCGAGGAGGAGATCGACCGCTGCGTACAGGTTCTTTGCCGGCGCCGCAAGAATAACCCACTGCTTGTCGGTGATCCTGGGGTCGGAAAAACAGCAATAGCTGAGGGCATCGCATGGAAAATCACCCAAGGTGATATACCCGATCCCATGAAGAGCGCGGTTATCTTCTCACTGGATATGGGTTCACTTCTGGCAGGAACAAAATTTCGCGGTGATTTTGAGGAACGACTTAAAAGTGTCGTGAACGCGATCCGCCAGCGTCCAAACGCCATTTTATTTATCGATGAGATTCACACCGTCATCGGCGCCGGTCAGGTCAGCGGCGGCACCATGGACGCGAGTAATTTGCTAAAACCAGCCTTAAGCAATGGCGATGTCCGCTGCATTGGCAGTACGACATTCAAGGAATTCCGCCAGCACTTCGAGGCGGATGCCGCCCTAAGCCGCAGATTTCAGAAAATAGACATTGAGGAACCATCCGCCGAAAACACCGTGAAAATTCTCAAAGGTCTTCGCAGCCGCTACGAGGAACATCACCACGTTAAGTTCCCGGATGACGCACTTAAGGCCGCTGTTGATTTGTCGATTAAATATCTTCGCGACAAAAAACTCCCCGACAAGGCCATCGACGTCATGGACGAGGTCGGCGCGAGTTTCGCCTTGAAAGGTCACTCGAAAGAGGCTCCCAAACCCAAAAGGGCGACCATTGAGGACGTTCAGAAAGTTATAGCGCGGATGGCGCGGGTCCCGGCTGAGAAAATATCCACTGAGGCCCGGCAGGAACTAAAAACTCTCGCCACGAAACTCAAACGCGTTGTATTCGGACAGGATCTGGCAGTCGATGCTATTTCCGACATGATTAAAATGTCACGCTCCGGTCTTGGTCACAGCGATAAGCCAATCGCCAGCTTCCTTTTCGCCGGGCCCACTGGTGTTGGCAAGACGGAGGTCGCGAAGCAACTCGCGAGTGTTCTCGGAATTGAGTTTGTGCGATTTGATATGTCTGAGTATATGGAGCGCCACGCTGTGAGCCGCCTTATCGGAGCCCCTCCCGGCTACGTAGGTTACGAACAGGGCGGTTTGCTGACCGAGGCCATCAACAAGTCACCCCACGCGGTGCTGCTGCTTGATGAAATTGAGAAGGCCCATCCTGACATGCAGAATATTCTTTTGCAGGTTTTTGATCACGGTACTTTAACAGACAACAACGGCCGCAAGGCAGACTTCCGCAACACCATAATCATAATGACCACCAACGCCGGCGCCCGCGAGCTTCTGCAGGGTAACATCGGCTTCAGCCGTCCAGGACTCGCGTCTGAGGAAGGCGAGCTGAAAGCTGTCAAGGATCTATTCTCGCCGGAGTTCCGTAACCGCCTTGATGGTGTAATCACGTTCAAACCACTCGCGCGCGATGTGGTACTGATGGTGGTGGATAAATTCCTGGGCGACGTCTCCCAAAAGCTCGCCGCCAAAAAAATCACGTTTAAAGCCAGTCTGGCACTTCGTGAGTGGCTAGCCGAGAAGGGGTATGACATCTCCTTTGGCGCGCGTCCGCTCGCGAGAGTGATCCAGGATCAAATCAAAAAGCCCTTGGCCGATGAGCTGCTATTCGGAAAAATATCAAAATCCGGCGGTAAAATTACCGCTGACCTCGGAAAAGACGGAAAGCCAACGTTTGAAATCAAAGGGGCGTAGCTACAGACAAAATAAGGGGAATTCACCTTATTTTGCTTTATAACCAAATAGGCATTCTCCATCTCCAAGCAATTTCTGCTCATGGGAAGCACTTATCTGCCGACAATTACCCAGACAGCTCATGATGAGTTCGCCAGGGAGGCCCTATGAATGCCCAATTTAAAAGCCGTATATCATTTGTCGCCATTTTTTGCGCGGCTCTGGTTTGCACGAGATGCGCAAGCGACCAAGCGGCTACTCAGCAAGACAGTGACGTTATTAACGGAGCCGGCGGCGACAAAAACTCCGGAGACCCGTCTCTTAATTCAGCCGACGGTGGAAAAAAAGGCGGCAAGAAGGCCGCCGAAGGTGCTTCCATGAATAATGCCGTTGATGGAGGAGCTTCCGATAACTTCTCAGGAGCGAACGGAGGCTCAGGCAGCGCGGGAGCCGGAGGTAATAATGCCGCGCTCGGCGCGTCACTTAATAATGTTCCCGTTGAGAATGCCGCGATAGCCAACCCAGCGGCGACAAACCTGCTTTCCAACACAGGCACACCACTCAATCAAAGCGCGCCAACCGATACGGCAGCCGCTCCATTGAATGGAGTCATCCCCCAAGCGGATGCCAAAACAGATCTCGCGTCGAGCCAGCTAGATAAACCCGCGGCACCAGCGGCGGTTCCGGCTATGACAAAACCCACCGACGCAGATCACGCGGCAAGAATGGCCGCCAGCCCATTCACTAATCCTCAAATGAACTGGCCTGGCAAAGGCAAAGTTAAATACGCGACACACCAGATCACCCGCCACTCGTCACCAAACGGCCCGGTTGTGGGTGAGTTTGAGCAGGGTGAGCACCCGCTTGTCTACCAAAACGGCAACTGGGCAGAGCTTAATGATGGTTCATTTGTTAAGGGCAACGGCCTCTCCGAAAAAGGAATTGGCTATAGCAAGGGCAACGCCCACTAACTCAAACCGCTGACTACCAAGCATTTCACGAAGTCAACACCATACAGGCGCCAAAAGGCGGCTTTATGGTGTTGATTTGCTGTCTCCAGCGTACATAATAGTCTCAAATATATATTAGATAGAGAAACCATTGGAGGCTTCTATGTTTAGAACCGCAGGGATAGCGGCATTGATTCTCGCGTCAGCGCGGGCTTTCGCGGGCACACCTGTCACGACCGTTAAGGTCCTGAAAGACGAATACAGCAAACTAAAAATTGTATCCAGGTCGTCCCGTGATATGGAACGCGCCCCGGAATTTACGGTTAATGAGTACCCCCAGTTTGTGGTCGAGCACAAACCTGTCCATGCATCCCGGATTATCGAACTGACGGGCACCAATACCCAGGCTATCGAGTCATGGATCAGCGGGCATCATGTTGCTTCGATGGACACTAGCTTCGCTGAGACCCAGGCCGATGAGGTCAGAACTATCGTCAATAGTGGGCCCGCGGCAAACCGCATCGACCTTGTGTTTATGGGTGACGGATACACGGCCTCTGAGCGCGAGACGTTTTTCGCTGACATCACCCGCCTGGTCAACGACATGTTTATCGGCAAAACCTTTACATCGTATCTTCCTGTTTTCAACGTTCACGCCGTATTTCGCCCCAGCAACAAATCCGGCATCGGCAAGGGCAGCCCCATTGACACCGCTTACGGCCTCTACCGCGAGGGCGAGACACTTCGCGCGATCTATCCGGGCAAACCCGCGGCGGTACGCGACAGCTGCCGCCAGGCACCAGGTTGTGACTACCCAGTCGTAATCGCCAATGATCCCTACTACGGCGGCCTCGGTGGTGAGATCGCGATCTCAACCAGCTCGCCTACCGGCGGAATGGTCGTGCTACGCCACGAATTAGGCCATAACTTTGGCCGCGTTGGTGAGGAGTATGACGGTGGAGGCTACTTCGGCGCGAACTATTCCTCAAACGCATCGTCACCTTCCTGGAAAATCTGGGCTACCGAGCCTAATGCCGTTCACGCCGAGCCAATGAAAGCCAGGCTCATTGATTGGCCTTGGCACAAACTTGATCAAGGCTCCTGGTCCGGCAAAATGACAAGTGACGGCACGTACAACAAGACATGGATTCGTATCAGCGCCTCAGGAATTGAAACTCCTGACACCATGTCGATTAAGCTCAACGGACATGATCTGCCATTTGAGAGCCCCAACCGACTTGACCGCAGCTTTATCAATATCGAGCTTGAAGCGCTGTCCCAGGGTACGCACACTCTGACGTTCGCGGAAGGAGTACAAGATCATAACAATTGGCTGTCGTCACTAACCGTGCACGAGTATGCCGCTGACTTTCATGACGCACCTGAGTTTATTGGGGCTTTCCCTAATTTTGACCAAGACCTAAGCCTCGCAGGTTACCGCCCAAGCAATGAGAGTTGCCTGATGCGGGATATGGAACATGAATACTTCTGCTCAATCTGCCAGGAAAACAACTGGAGTCACTTCTTCAATAACATCAGCCTAATCGACTCCACAGTCGCGACCCGCGCCGGCAATACTATCAACGCTGAGGTCAAAACCATTGGTCTGGGGCAATTTCGCACAGGTGGCAAGGGCGCGCCTGCTGAGAAAATAGAGATCCTCTGGTTCGCCGACGGCAAAGAAATCAGCACTTTACGTGATCAGGCCAAAATATCATTCGAGCCCACATCGCCTATCTCCAACCTCGAGGTAGAAGCGCGCTTTCTGACCTCAGAAATCCGCAGCAAAACCGTCTCCACCCGGACACGCATATTATTTTGAGCCGGTAGCGCAGACCATGTCCGATAAACTGACTGAATCAATTCTTAACTTAACGGGGAGCCTGCCGGCTCCTCGGTTAAATCTATCCAGGGATGAAAAACTCGCGTTGATCGCGAAGGTTGGCGGACCGCGAACTACACATTCAATAATCAAAGCGAAGAAGGATTATCCCGCCAGCAGGATTCCTTTTATATTCTCGTCTCTTGATACGCAATGTGTCGTAGACATTCTTGCTAACGATATGACTGACGTATTGGCAGCCATGCCGGCTAAAATAAAATCCTAAATCACCGCGAAATTATAAAACCGCGAGCTAATTCTACCGCGCGGTCCCCATCAAATCTCACGCGCGCCGTCATAATCGGCTCCGTCAGTGGCAGCCCGGGTGAAAGTAGCTCAAAGACAGACAAATCCAAACGAGATAACCCCGTTAGATCAGTTATCCACCATTGTCGTGGCAGCATATAAAGCTCCTCTTCCGGAGCCACTGTCATCAAAACATCACCTATCGGCCCCCAATAACCGGTCACCACGCGAGGGCTCATGGGGGATACAATCGGACCAGAGAGACCGTGGGTGCCTGGAACCAGCGGCTCATGAACCCGGCCGCTCATCCAAAGCACCTTCTTTATCCGGCCACTTTGAACGAATCGGGGCGGCACAATGCGCCGAAGCTGTACGTCGCGCATCTTTTGGAACTTCAGGTCAAGGCGATCCTGGCCGCTCGGGCCGACATAAGATCTAAGCCCGGTACCGGACGCCGGATCCCTCAAGAAAAACTTAACCGCGCATTCAATATGCGTCGTGAGGTGATTTTCTATGATCAAAAAATCGAGTTCTCCACCAGATTCATCACTGACACTGTGACGAATCTCGGCGAACGGAAACGTAATCCGGAGTGCCGCGAGAAATATCCGTTCAAACCACTTGCCGAGCGGCAAACGCGGCTCCGGGCGGGATAGAATACGAAAAAGCCGCTCCGGCTCCCGTCCCAGGAACCGTGCGACTGCCTCAAACATTTGATTTTGAAGATGAACAACGCCTTCGGTCTGCAAAATCAAGGGACCGGATACGAGGCAGGCCATATCACGAAGGATTTTCTCGCGAAATAGCTCGTCTGTCAGAGAAATATCATATTTCACAAGAAAAATACCAGGCGACATTTAGGATGATTTAGCAAAGTCCCGCCCATTTTATTTACGTCGATTTAAGATTCTCAACACCGGTCGAATCACTATGCTCACCTCTTCCAACCCAAAAACCCACGCCAGCGCCAAATAGCTCACGGCATAAATACCAAGAACAATCACGCCGGTGATAAACGGATGAGACAACGGCAGAGAAAGTTTCACCGCATATCCCACAGCACTCGCGACCAATGCGGCCGACCAAGCTTTGGGAATCGCGGAGCCACCCAGACTAAAATATCCAATCTTGCGGGTAAGTGAATTTCGGATCAGCAAAAACTCAAGCCATCCTGCGACACCGGCAGAAGCAGTCAATCCAGCGGCCGAGTATAACACCGGCCAGTCAAAGCGCGTCCGTAAGGGAAACGTCACAAGGTAGCCAAAAAACCCGGTTAAAATAACTCTTAAAAAAGCAAACTTTGAGGGAGTTCTCGTGTCGCGCAGCGCCCAGAAAACCGAGATGCAAAGTCGTGACTGCGTTGTCGCCACAAGCCCAACCGTAGACCCGGCAAGAATAAGCCAAACGAACAATGTATCGTCGGCCAGAAACTTCCCTGTCTGGAATATCGTCCCCACAACCACATCACCAAGAACCAAAAAAGCAGCCGCGGAAGGGATAATATAAAAAGAAATCCGCTTAAGCCCATTACTAAGCCGGTCGCGAAGCGCCTTAGCGATCTCGTCGTCAGTTCCAACGGCGCTGGACATTTCTGGCAGCTCGGCGGTCGATACTGACATGCCAAAAAGGGACACGGGCAATAGAGATATCGTTTGGGAATAAGCCATTGCCGCCACTGCTCCCGGTCCTAAAAAACTAGCAAGAACCTGGTCGATATAAGCACTAAGTTGCACGACGCCGCGAGTCAGGAGTGCCGGGAAAAAGTTCCGGATCACCGCACGAACCGACTCAGAGGATGTATTAAGACTGACCTTCAGTCCTTTGTTTAAGCGCAAAGCCATGGGAATCTGAACTCCGAGCTGAAGCGCAGCACCGACCACCGTCCCCCATGAGACCAGTTCCACCAGCTTCATCTGTTCAAGGCTTGAGGAAACAAATCGCCCGCCAAACAAAAATAGCGTCGCGATAATAGCGATATTCCACAATACGGGAGCGACATATGACAGAAAAAACCGTCTGTGGCTATTTAGTACGCCCAGACACCAGGCCGAAAGCACCAGCAGAGCCATTCCCGGGAACATGATTTGCACCATCGTTTCTGTAACATCCCGCACCTCGCCACTGAACCCAGGCGCGAGTATGTCAATTAACGCATGACTCGCCATGACGCCGATCAGGGCAAGAATCGACATAGAAAGAGCCAGGAGCGTCGCGACCACGCCAGCCATCCGCTGGGCGTCCTCCTGCTTGCCCTCAGCCATCAGCCGGGCGTAAACAGGAATAAACGAGGCCGAAAGAACCCCCTCGCCAAAAAGATTCTGTAGAAGATTAGGAATTCTGAGGGCAGCCCGAAACGCCCCGGCCGCGTCAGAATTCCCAAGATAGTGAGCAAAAACCCGGTCACGGACAAATCCCGCGATCCGGGAGAGAAAAATTCCCATACCGACAGCAAGTGCCGCCGGAGATCTCTTCTGTGGTAATGTCGAATCTGATTTCAATGCCACGGTGCCACGACTTGCGGGTAAAAAACCATCTTCCACAGACACCATGTCCGTGTTCGATTAAAGCGTTCGATTAATGTATCCCTTTATCTTACCGCACCGGCCCTCTGATACCACGAATTTTTTACCGTGGCTCTGGAGATCACAGGCTGGCTGACACGCTCACGGCCCACGCTCTTCCGGGTAATGGCTCACTGTTAAATCCCGAATACGCCATACGACCATCTGTCTGCCCAGTTGCCGTATCACGCACCACATTGGACATGACATTGGTTACATTAATGACGGCGACACCAAGCTTCCAGGGGGAGCCCGGTGTAAAATAATCCGCGCTGAGATCATGGGTCAAGGTCCACCCAAGCTCCCGCGTATTACTGATGTCATCATACATTCTCCCAATAAATCTGCTGAGAGCCCTGACCGTCACACTGTCAAAAAATCTATACCGGCCACTTCCAGATGCCTGCCAAACGGGTACTCTGGGTACAAGAAGATGGCTTGCGGTCTGCTCCGCCTTCAACCAGCTCGCGGCCAATTCCAAACCTTTGACCGCGTCTCCCAGATCGACTCTAGTCTCAACACCACGAAACGAGCGCGGACCACCGTTAACCGCGCGCCACCTGGTGGCAGCGATCTTCTCAACCCTGATAACTCTCGCGTTGTCACGCCCCCACAGCGCCACGTTAACCGTCGCTGTCAGATCGTCCTCGAATGTCCAGACACCCCTTGATCCAATCTCCGCGAACCTGGCCTCCTCTTCAACCAAATCCCGGGATCCCTCAATCTCGGCGCCATTTCCAACGCGCTCCAAAAGGCTTGGCGCACGGGCAGATGTCCCGGCTTGCGCGTATGAAAAAACATCATCACCTAAACGGCTCCATCCGATCGAGCGGCCGTAGGTTGGTTTTGTTTTAGATGTCTTCTGATCACTTCCGCTGACATTTTTAACGCGCGCTTCAGACCATTCCGCTCCCGTCTTAAGCTCTATTGTCTGAGTCGAAACGGGCCTAAACCGCGCGCCCGCGTAAAGTTTTGTACTTGAAACACTTGGAGCGTAAAAATCTTCTGAGTACGTGGACGACAATTTTGTCGCCGCCTCCTGCTCCTCCACTGACGCCAGCCAGCTGAGTTTTTTGGTGTCAGACACCAAGGAAATACGTCCCCTGCTTGACTGGCTTGTAAGGGTTCGTTTTGTCGCGAAACCGACATCAGCTCCTGGATCACTGAACTTGCGTCGACCCTGAAAATGCCCAGCGTCAAGGAGCATCGCGTAATTGTCATTTAGGGGCAAACGAACTCCTGACGTAACAATTCCGGTGTCCGCCTTCACCCGCGCGGAACCATCACCCGATGCCTGCCCGATAGAGATGCCCTGATAACTCGACTGTCCCCATAACAGCCCCCGAGCCGACACCGACTCCCCATACCATGTGCCGTAACCTAAGACCTGCTGACTTGATCGATCGTTATTGCCACGACGCCTGATCGCGTCATCAGATGAATTCAGTACCGTATTATTGTCACTATAGTATTTATAATCGCCACGAGTGGTGGATCTCCTTAGATAAAGGCCAGCATCATGCCCAGACTCCGAGAACGAAGTCTTTGCCCAACCTGACGTACCAGAGACATCCCCAAAGGACATACCGCCCTCAAGCGGAGAACGCGCCTGCCTCAGCGTAAACTGAACCACTCCGCCCGGATCAAGCACCGGCAAATTCCAAGGGGCGAATCCTTTGTGAATCGTCATAGTTCCGAACGCCCGAAGATCAATGTCATCGAGCATCGGCATGCCCGTGAATGGATCCTGGAGCTCCATATCATCAACAAAAATATGACTTGATCTGGCGTCCTGCCCGCGAAAAAGCGGCAATGAGAACCCGCCGCCCGTAACATTTCCGGACATCGTGATTGATGGATCTGACTTAAGGTGCGCGTTTGCGTCAAAACGAGTTTCCTCAGACGGCCGGACAACAACCGTCTGACCGGCGCGATTGACCTCACGGCGTTCGCTCATAACACCCTCAATCAGAACTTCGTAGGTCTGCGCGAAACAACAGCACTCGTCTGTCAGCAAAAGACCCACTGCCAGGAACGAACTCCCGCAAAAAAAACGCGACCGGCTACTCACTTACGATCTCCAAGGCGGAGACCGCAATGCGGGGACTAACATGAGAGATCTCGGCCAATTCCGCGTTCAGCGAGTACAAAATAGAAACACCATTGCTTTGTTTGACCGCGAAAACGCGCCTACCGTCATGGTCAACCTTAAACGGACCGCAAGAGGCCGCGCCGGCGTCCCACGAGGCGCTTTGAACTCCCGTCAAGGCATCCAACACCACAAGCCTGGCGTTCACGTCTGTGGAATTTTTCAGGCAGGCAATCACTTGCCCAGTTTTGGGACCAGCGGCGATCCCACCTGCGATAACTGTGCCGAAAGGCCAATTAAAATGATGCTCAACCGACCTTGTCGCCCAAGTCCATTCATCCACCCCGCCCACACAGGCATCGCCAGATGTGTCGTAGCAGGCACCAGCAATAAAACATGTCTCACCGTCACAATCAAATACCGCCACAGGATCAGAGACGTTCAATGGGACTCCTTGAGTTTGCAACGTCGTCACATCCTGATCAACCCACCCCCAGGCACCCGCAGTGCCTCGCCTGGCGATGAAAATTCGTCCACCGCCATCGGCTTTCCATGCTGCGTTTAAAGATTGATGAAAGACAGCAACCTCTTCGCCGCGGCGCCACAGCACGCCCGGCCTGAAGGGAACCCCGCTCACCGATGTATCCACGTCACCTAAATCATTTGCAATAGCGATGCCGCTCACGAGATTCGCGACCGCCACCTTCCCGGATGTTCCCATCGCGAGCACTGACTCGACATCGGACATATGAACCCAGTCCGTGGGATCAGATGCGTTGGCTTCGGGAGTCCTACGCTCAACACTCCGTGATGACGAGCCGGACTTAGGGCTCATCATACTGTAGCTGACACGCCCGACCGCGCGGTTAAACAACCACAGCCGGCGCCCATCCCATTTCCCGGCCGCATCACCGCTCTCGCCTAGAGTCAGGGGTGATAATTCACCGCTACCAAAATTATAAAAATAAACATCTGTCGATGTATACGACGAATCCGTCGAGAACAATACAAGACCAGTCGCGGCCCCTGACACTGGCCATTTGTCTAATGAGCTATAAAAATTCCGTACCCGTGGAAGCGGGCTACACGCCGTATTCAAAACACCGAGACATAAGCATATCAGCGCAGTTTTTACTGGAAGCTCCACCGACACTCCACTATAGTGCGATCATGAAAACATCTCACATAGCCAAGACGCTATCGCCGAATTCACGAAATATTCAAGGTTCTTATATTGAGCCTTTGCGACGGGTCGTTGCAACCGTTTTTGTCGGCCTGACAGCATTTTTGTCTATTCTGATGGCAGTGGCACCCCAGGCATCGGCAAGTAACCCCTCCCGTATTGTTTCACTGTCACTGGCAAGCGATGAGATTCTGCTGGACATGCTGCCCACTTGCGGAGGTCTCACGCGGATTGCCGGGCTCTCGGTATTCGTTGATGACCCCTCATCGAGCAGCGTTGTAAACGCCGCGAAATCCATAAAAGGACGCGTGCACAGCGAGCCGGAAAGCATGTTTGCCCTGAAGCCTGATCTGGTGATCGCCGCTTCTTTTAATCGCCCGGAACTGATTAAGATGATCCGTGACCGCAAAGTTCCTCTGCTTATGCTTGATTCATTCGCCTCCGCCAAAGACATCTCAGATCACATCCAAAAAATTGGCGACACCATTGGCTGCCCAAAGGAAGCAAATGAGATCAAATCCAGGTTTGAGGCAGACATAACGCCAGCGCCACCTCGTGCCAACGCGCTGAGGGTTCTAAGTTACAACCGTGACCTGACAGTGATGGGAAAGGACACCTTATTTGATGACCTTGTGACTCGATCTGGTGGCGTTAACGCCGCAAGCTCTGCAGGCCTCAGCCACTGGCCGCGAATAGACACTGAGACTTTGCTCAGACTCAAACCAGACAAGATCATCATATTGGGAGCAGACAACGCCAAACAGCGGATAGAGATCAAATCTCACGCCGCCTGGGGACGTCTTGACGCTGTCAAAAAAAATCAATTTATTTTCCTGGACCCGAAAATAGCTCTCAGCACGTCTCATTATTTCGGGCGGGCGGTCGCGGCCTTACGTCAACGTTTGTCTGACAAACCTTAAATAGCGGGATCGGACGTCCTGATTATTTTCTTCTTACGATGTAAGACCTGGCCTCAAGAGCCGAACCGTCACTTTTGCGCAAAACAACAGTCAATGTCTCGCCATCAACAGGCGTAATATTTTTCTCACCTCTGAAAACCGCACGGGAACTCAATTTAAGAGCCGTAGCTGCCACAAAACTCATAATCTTCTGACCAGACCCTGTTGAGCAAGCGACTTTCTCGCCTTTACAGAGCTCTGCGCTTCCAGCGCCCGCCGAGTCTGGGATCGACAGGAACACCATCGCACCATTGGCCGCATCGCCGTATGCCAAAAAAATATCCGCCGCGAGCGGTACCGGTGCCGGAGATGGACCACCGCCCCCGCCACTGCCTCCGAGAGGCTCACTCAACATTGATTCCGGCATTGCCTTCCACGCGGGCGTATGGGAGCCGCCAGTAAAAGACTCCGTCGCTTGTTTCGTCTCATCCAATATAGTCTGAATAGTCGCGCCGCCAGACTGACCAAGCTTGGATTTCATAACCCTCATCCACGACGCGGTAAAGGCACCGCCAATACTGCTACCCATATCCTCTGATTCCTGATTTCTTTGAGCCGCGCTCACAATCAATGCCTGCTCAAACGGAAGATCACCATCCGCTTTAGGCCTCATCTCTGATGACATAAATCCCAAAGACGACTGCAGCATTTCCTGCTCACTTTTTTTGGTTTTTGTTTTCGCGCCCGCGAGGAACATTGCGTCATCACCGTTGACGTTCTGTCCACTGAAACAGCTGTCCATAACAGCGATGAAACGCTTGAATTTTCCTTTGCCGTAGCCCTGTGCGATTCTCTTCGCGACCGAGCTCATACGAAATCCCTGATACCCTTGAGACACCAGCGTACCGTCATCAGACCCGTGGCCTGAATAATAGAAAAACACGGTCGAAGTCGGCGAAAGTCCCTGGCCGATTTCCTGGGCCTTGGAGAGAATCTGGTCGGCGGTGGCGTTATTAATAACGACAACCTCATACCCGAACATAGGATCTCTCAGCATTTGACTGACGTTTTGAATGTCTCTCGGCACGCCCTCAAGGCCATTTGGACTGCCAACTACCAGCGCCACGTTTTTAACATTACGGTCAAACGGGTTAAACTTCACACGGCTCGATCCCTGGTTGCTGGACACACGGCACGCCTGCACGTCCATCACCAATAAACCAAGGGCAAGGAATTTAACGAAATCTTTCATCCGAAGATCCTCCGCGACACGCTAAAAATTGATAGGTCTTGTACCGACTATACTGCAAGACCCTCACCAGCTATTTTACCATATAATGTCAGCTGGTTACACTTTGTGCCCTGTCAGATTTTTAGACGCCACGCATAAACAATCGACATTATTGAGGACCTTCGAGTAATTATCTTTTGGACAAATAGAATGAATGCTTTAGAGTGCTGCCGTGCTTGTTACAAAGTCTAACAATTCTCGATTATTGGATCAGTTAGGAGAGCGAAAAATATGACAAATATCGCGGGATTTCAAAGTGTGGGTGTCGTCGGTGGTGGACAAATGGGGGCGGGCATCGCCCAGGTTTGCGCGACCTACGGCCTGAAAACTATCTTGGTTGATATCAATCCCAAACAAATTGAGACCGCGAGAACTGGTATTGCCGGCTCTCTTGAGAAATTATCGACCAAAAACGTCATTACCGCCGAGCAAAAAATCGCGGCTATTGGATCCCTTGCATACAGCTCGGACTTATCCGCGTTGAAAGATTGTGACTTGGTAATTGAGGCCATCGTTGAGAACGAACGGATCAAGACCGAGCTCTTTCAGACACTTGATAAGCTGACAAAACCAACCTGCGTCCTCGCGAGCAACACGTCGTCAATTCCAATCACGCGCCTTGGAGCCGCGACAACGCGTCCCGATAAATTCATCGGCATGCATTTCATGAACCCGGTCCCCCTGATGAAACTGGTCGAAGTCATTCCTGGAATGGCGACCTCCGAGGACACGACCAGAAGAATCCTCGATCTTGCCGCAGGCCTTGGTAAAGAAACGTCCCGAAGCGCTGACTACCCGGGATTTGTCGTAAACAGAATTTTGATGCCCATGATCAACGAGGCATTCAATGCTCTTATGGAAGGCGTCGCGACCGCTGAAGATATCGACAAAGGCATGAAGCTTGGCACCAATCAGCCCATGGGGCCGCTGACATTAGCCGATTTTATCGGACTTGATACATGCTACGCGATCCTCAAAGTTCTTCATGAGGGTCTGGGCGACCCCCGATACCGGCCATCACCGCTCCTCGCAAAACACGTAGAGGCCGGCTGGTTTGGGCGCAAAACAAAACGCGGTGTCTATAAATACTGATCAATTCACTAAAAATACGTCTCACAAAAAAAGAAAGCGAGCACTCAATGTCCCAGTACACAACAATCAAAGTCACATCAAAAGGCCCTCGCCTGACCATCACCATCAATCGTCCTGACGCTATGAACGCTCTCAATGAGACTGTTCTCGATGAGCTTGAGGAGGCACTCCTAGAGGACTTTGACGCCGATGAGCACCGCGTTATTGTGTTTGAGGGCGCCGGAGAAAAGGCGTTCGTCGCCGGTGCTGACATCTCGGCAATGAAGGATATGAAACCAGACGATGCCCACGATTTCGCCTCCCTCGGTCAATCCATCACCAGCATCATCGAGACTCTACCGGTTGTTACCGTGGCTAAAGTACGCGGGTTCGCTCTCGGCGGCGGCTGCGAACTTGCTATGGCCTGCGATTTGGTCGTGGCCGGAAAGTCCGCCAAATTTGGCCAGCCTGAGGTGAATCTCGGTATCATTGCGGGATTTGGCGGCACCCAAAGGCTCGTCAAGAGAGTGGGCCTTCACGTTGCCCTTGATATGCTTCTGACCGGTCGTGGCCGCATGATCTCAGGCGACGAGGCATTTCAGTTAGGACTGGCATCCCGCGTGGTTGAGGACGATAAGCTCGACGCTGAGATCGATAAGATTGTCGATGCCATCACTAAAACGGGCCCACAGGCGGTAGCTGAGACTAAGCGCCTAGTTCGCGACGCGCAGAATATGAGCCTTGACGCGGGCCTCTCAGCGGAGGCGTCAGCCTTCGCCCTTTGCTTTAGTCGTGAAGAGTCCAAAGAAGGCATTGAGGCCTTTCTTGCCAAGCGCACTCCGAATTTTTTGCAGGATTGACTTTTAATTGGTTACTAAATCAGTGTATAACAAAGACTTGACGGGTGGGACTTACGCCAGCCGCTAACAACCAGGAGACCTCCACTTATGAAAAGCTTCATCAAAAAACTTCAAAAAGACCTTAAGAACCTTGAGACAGCCGTCAAGAAAGAC
Source organism: Oligoflexales bacterium (assembly GCA_947468665.1). Taxonomy (GTDB): domain Bacteria; phylum Bdellovibrionota_B; class Oligoflexia; order Oligoflexales; family RGVZ01; genus CAMDKS01. The sequence continues at coordinate 26,981 of CANILH010000015.1, forward strand.
TCTGACGAGCTCCTCAAAAAAGTAAAAGCCTACGCCACTAAAGAAAACCTCTCTGCCGCAGGTCATGAAATCGAGAAAGTCCTCGAAAAAAAGCTTAAGGAGTTCGAACCAACGATCAATAAAGTCGTGGGTGAGATTCGCAAAAACGCCGCCAAGGCGGGTATCAATGTTGACTCAGTTGGGTCCACTGTCCGCTCAACAGTCAAAAAAGCGACGGAGCGTGTAAAATCCGCTGCAGAGCGTCGCGGATTCAGCGTTGACCAAACCGTTACTAAAGTTAAAACCGCCGCAAAATCTGCGGCCACGGCCGCAAAAAAGCACGCTGAGCCAGTTGCGCGTAAAGTCGTCAAAAAAGTCACAAAAAAATCGAAGTCACCATCCACCAAAGCGGCCACCATTCGCAAGCCTGCAGCCGCTAAACGCAAGCCTACAGCCGCTAAACGCAAGCCCGGCGCTAAATAAGCAGGCGGATCGTTTCCGGGCAGGAAATATGCAGCTGTGACCCCTAAGAACGCGCCATCTGGAATTCAAAATCTGAATGGCGCGTTTTTGCGCGCGAAACTTCTGACGTGGTATCAAACTCACGAAAGACCTTTGCCCTGGCGCGTCCTCTGGAAAAAACACAAAAATCCGTGGCACATCTGGGTAAGCGAGATCATGCTGCAGCAAACAGTCATCAAGGCGGTGCTCCCCGTCTATGAGCGATTTCTGACAGAGTTCCCCTCCCCTTCGAGCCTCGCGGCGGCAAATCCAGAGGATATCCGCCTGGCCGTAAGGGGGCTTGGATACTACCGCCGGTTTGATCTGCTTCATAAGGCCTGCGTTAAACTATCAGACGAAAAGCGAAGCCTGCCGTCCGCTTATGGCGATTGGCTTGCGCTCCCTGGAGTTGGAACATACACAGCCTCAGCCATCTCTTCGATCACCGGAGACGAGCCACAGGGAGTTGTGGATGGCAATGTAGAGAGGGTGCTCTGCCGCCTGCTTGATATTCGCAGCGAGCCAAATCTCCCGCACCTCAAAAAAGAATTCAAAAAATTTATGGATGATATTTGCGCGCTCGGAAACCCCGGAGCCATTAACCAGGCGGTCATGGAGCTGGGTCAGACCATTTGCTCTCCTTCCAGCCCGCTATGCGCTAAATGTCCTGTCAAAAACCAATGCCTGGCCTTCGCCAATTCCAGCCAGACATTAGCTCCGGCCGCGAAAGCCAGGACAAAGTTTTTAGATGTAAATTTACGTCTTGAGATCGCGGCTTCTGCCTGCGAGGTTCAACTTCTGCGCCGCCCACCAGACGCGAAGTTTCTCAAAGGTACCTGGGGATTTCAAACCTGGATCCAGTCAGAAGGCGCCAATGGCGGGTGCTGGATTATCGATGGCTCCCCAACAAAACCCTCATCAAATCGTGCTTTGAAATCAATCGGAAGCATTCGTCACTCGATCACAAAACACAAAATAACCGCGGAGGTTGTTTTCCGAACCCCAGGTAAGGCACCTGGTAATTCGGACGCGAAAACAGTCAGCCCGCGGGACGTTGAGCGCCACCTCGTCAGTAATCTCGACCGTAAGGCCTGGAGTTTTTACCTGAAGTCTCAAGGTATCCAGTTATAGATACCGCCTTAAATGATTTTTATTATCAAAAAACAAAGTAGGCACACTCATAAGCTGTCATTTTGTGTCCGAAAAATGGCCAAACCAATGGAGTTTGGTCTATGCCTCGTTTGTGGTTACATTTTTTGTGCTTTGCCGCGATTATCGCCTGCTTAGGTACGCGCGCCCTCGCCCTCGAGATCAACAAGGCTGACGATATTCCACGCCTCCTAAGCGATGGCGATTACCAATACTTATTCACCAGCGAATCCCTGAGCCCGGAAGACGCTCTGAAAGTACATTGGACTAATAATAAGGACACACCATTTCGCCAGCCCATGAACATTAACGACTTCTGGGTGAAATTCTCGGTTAAAAATAACATCTCCGGTCAACAGGATTTCGCGACATTTCACGCATCGAACTTCATCATTGATTTCATGGAGATTTACCGCGTGCGACAGGGTCTCCCCGCCCTCATCGCAACGACAGGAAGCCGCGTCCCGAGGAGCGAACGTACTAATCATGACCGTCTGCACGTTGGAAGGCTTGAGATCGCCACCGGCGAGACGGCAGAAATATTGATTCACATCAATTCCTCGCGCAGGATTTCCCCTGATTTCGCAGTCTCCGTTTACAGTGAGTTCACACGCTACATTCAAATAACCAACCTTCTGTTTGGAATGTGCTTTGGCATTGGGCTTCTTGTTATATTAATCACAACTACGTTCGCCTACCGGTTCAGGGACCGCGCCTACGCGTCTGTAGCTATGATGTCCGTTGTTATGATTGTCTCAACACTGATTGGCTTCGGATTCCGCGACCTCCAGGAGAGTTCATTACTCGGATTTATAAATTCCGGCGACTGGATGAAAATAATCCGCCCAATGATCATGTTCTTTTTTCTCAACATGACGTCTGTTTTCCTTACACTTAGAATTAACGCTCCGAAACTTAACCAGTGGTTGCAAGCCCTCATGCTCAGTGCCGCCACATTATCGGCCCTCGCTTTCGTGCCCGGCATCAGCCGTTACGCCATGGACGGAGCTGACCGAATCATATTCCTGTCAATGATCCTGACCCTTGTCGCCGGCTACCGTACATGGAGAAAAGGCGCACCATTTTCAGGATACTTCCTGCTCGCTACTATAATACTGAACCTCACCTCGTTGCCGATGATGATAGGTCTTCTGAACAATGGAATGCTTTCCTTCCTCGCCCTTAACATAATCCCGGTGGGACAGTCGGTCGAGATGATTATTTTATGCATGGCACTCATCGCGAAAGTCCGCCGCATGGATGACGCGAGGCTTGGCGCAGAGATCGAGGTCGGAAAAATCGAGGAGCTCAAAACCATGCTCCGCGTCATGAGCCACGACCTCAATAATTCTTTGACAGTGGTCCTGGCTTACGCCCACATGGGCAAGAAAAAAATGGATCAGGCAGGAAACCCTGAAATTGCAGGATATTTCGAGAGAATCCTCAAAAGCTCGCAAAACCAGGCCGAAATCATTGAGCATATTAAAATGATGCGCGCCATGGATGACGGAAAATCGCTGATGCAGCTCACAGGAGTCCCTCTGATTGAAGTTATGAGACAAGTGGAAGCGACATTTGAGCAAAGGCTTCTCGAGAAAAACCTGAAACTTATCTACAACCATGACGATATGGCGGGTCAGTCTGTGATTGCGGAAGAGACAAGCCTCAATCACAACGTCTTAAACAACCTGATCTCCAACGCGATCAAGTTCAGCCGTGCGGGAAACACCATTGACGTCAGCTCTCGGGTCCAGGGGGATGATATAGTCCTGGTGGTTCAGGATCACGGTATTGGAATGCCAAAAGATCTTATCGCCAATGTATTCAGAACCGACAAGCCGACATCACGGATTGGGACAAACGGCGAGAAGGGAATTGGATTTGGGATGCCGGTCGTCAAGTCCTACATGGAGCGATTTGGCGGCAGCATAAGTATCGACAGTGTGACAGAAACAGAATCACCCGCGGCGCAAGGCACACGGGTGACTCTGTTATTCAAAAAAGAGGCATGACCGATTATCTCTTATAATCGAAACCAGCCTTGATCTTCATACCCTGTGCAGTTCCCGACAGATCAAGTTTTACGGCACCGAGAACCGGTAGCCCCGTGAATACGTGCGCAGCAAGTTTCAAATCCTCGATCTGTGGGTTATCACCGCGATAAGGATCAAGGCCGGCGGCAGCATAAATCAATTCGGAAAATGGATTTGATTCGGACATCTTGATGTCATAAATGAGAACTTTGTCGCAATGGGGATAGACACCGCCGTCCATGTTCCTGGCATCGCCGTAGCCCTCATGCCGAATTTTGTAGTCAGGAGTCTCATAAGTTCCAGTTCTACGAAGATTTTCCATAAACTCAGGAGTAAAAAACTCATCACGAAACGCCCATTTGGTCGTGCCCTTTTGACGCCCATAAAACTGCACCATAAAATCATAATCAAGACTAACGTTATAGCTTGGACCACTCTCATGATCCGGCAGAAATTCCGTAACCTTGGCGGCTCCTGTGCCCGATTGGATAACGCCACTGGTGCGGGTAGTCGCCTTATCGAGTTGGTAATTGGCGGTCTCTCCAAGTGGGTTGCGCGGAGAATCCGCGCGAGCGGTGGCTGCCGTCGTAAAAATCGAAAGTACTGCCACTAGAATGTGACGAATCATGTTTAGCCCTCCCAGAATTAAATTTAGAATTAACCTGCAAGTTATTATAGCAGATTTTTATCGCAATGCATCCATCCTGTGATATTTTGACATCACATAAGTTAGACGACTTGCGCTACGCGCCGGTGGCTGTATCGAACCAGGCAAGCAAAGGAATCATGACAAACCCAAGCGCCGCGCAAAAAAATGTTCCCCACTCAAACAGGATCGATATATACGCGAGTTTCGGAATCAACCGCTTAAACTCGTCTATCTCGTGGGTTAAAACACCCAAATACAATCTTTTCCGCGAGACTTGCCCATCTATTCCATTCATAAGTTCCCCAACCCGAGTTTCACGTAACCTCTCGCGCAACTCAGCCACACTCCCGCCCCAGTCACGAAGAACAAGATAATCACCAAGCCAAGTAAACAGCCGCTTGTCCCTCTCCTCACTCCACGATGACCTATCGTAAAATCCTCTGACCCAGCAACCGAATAGCACCGCGGCAGCAATCGCGCATCCCCCGCATACTCGATCCAGGAAAATCCACGAGAGAAACGACTCGTCGCTCACATCAGCTAGCATAAAAATCCGCGCTACCGCGACTAAAAGCAAGATCCCCGCGACGCGAAGTCCAACCGCTACCCAGCGTTCGCGCGTCTGCCTGACAGTACGCTGAAGTTCCTCCAGGATCGGAAGACTTTCACGGATTAACTCAATGACGTCTAACCCCGCGCTTACCGATTGCTTCACCAGGCTCGCGAAAACGCCGTTTTGCTCTCCAGATGACCTCACCTCTCCCCGCGAAAGATGAGCATCCATCCATTTAATCAATTCTGCTAATCTCAGGTCGCTATTCACCAATCACCTCAAAAATATGGGGTTGCCCAATTGTAGGTCTGGTCCGCCCGAAATAACCCGCGGTAATATCACAAGTAACCGCTTCCTAAACGACGAGAGCGGCTTAAGCGCCGACCGTCAATTTCATATCGGAATGAACCTGGCTTGATTCCTCTGGCTTACCCGTCTGACGATTCACTGTCTGGCTACGCTCACCGACGATGTATGTACCGTCGTCATTTTTTTGAAAAGAAACATCCTTAAGCGCCCCGTCTACGGGACGCTGGTCTTTAGAGCAGTTAATAGCGGTTCCGACAAATCTGCAGCGCATATCGCTGCCGATATCTCTCGTTTGATCTTCTGTCTGACCGGACTGGCGACTCACGAATACGGTATGGACCGAGATGTCATATGTGCTTGAGCCAACCTTTTTCATGATGACCTCAGTTAATCCACCGTCAGCCATGCGAAGGTCGCGGCTGAATACGAGATTCGCGGCATCCCGCAGTGCCTCGGTGCCTTCAGCCTGAGCTGCAGACTTTGTCCCAGCCGAAGACGAGCCAGTTGATTTACAGGCAAAAAAAACGCCGGTAGTTAAACCCACCATTGAAATCAGAATCAAGCTTTTCATGTTCATCTCCCTTTGTGTGAAATTTAGGCAGCCACCGTGGCACCCAGAAAAATTTTGCTAGTGCGCACTAAAGTTAATCATTAAGCTAGTCCCTCTGAGGCAACAGGTCAACGCCCTTCGGGAGGTTCGCTATGGGACATTTTATTATGAGTCTCTTGTTAACAATCACTGTAGCCCAATCCGCGTCAGCTGATGAACTTCGCTGTAACGGCTCAATTGTCCAGCATAACATGACCATGAGTCAGGTTGAGAGCCTTTGCGGAAGCCCCGTTGTCAAAGACTCCCAGGACGTGGTTTACCGTGAGGTGACCAAAAACAATCATGAAAAAGACACCTACGAAACCCGGGAATCGTGGCTCTTTGACACCGAGCCCGGCTCAGACCTACGCGCGGTGACGTTTGTTATGAATCGTGTCGAGTCGGTTCAGGCACTCAATCAAAGAGGTCTTGACGCCAACGCGAGGGCGGCGAAATGCGAAAAATCCCCAGCCAATATTCATACTGGAATAAACTCACTTCTGGTCGCCTACTTCTGCGGACCGACACCAATTAAGTCAGTCGTCTCTGACGAGTTTAAACCAGACAATCACCAGTTAAAGACCGATGTCACCACCACCCGGAGACAGCGCACTGAGCGCTGGGATTACCAGACTGGCGGCAAAGAACTAAGAATTACCCTAAGAGACGGCGTCGTAAACGCTGTGGAGTGATTAAAGTCGCCGCGGAATCGGGACGAAACCCGCCGCAAGCGAATCGGCGAGATTTTTGGCGAGGGATGTTTTCAAAAAGCGGCTGATTTTTCGGCGGCGGCCCTGGTGTTTCAGCACGGCAACACCGCGGATCATTACTTCCAAACCTACATCTGGTCTAAACGAGCTGTCGACTCAGGTGACACCTCACGAAAACGAATGATGGGACTCGGTATTGACCGCTACCTGGTCAATTTAGGCCAAAAGCAACTCTTCGCGAGCCAGGCCTCAAAGCCTTTGGACTCTGAATGCTGGTGCCTGGAACAAGTGGAAGAAAGCTACCCGGACAACGACCGCAAAGCGACCACCGGTAAAACTTTAGTGGAGGCTCTTACATGGGTTGGAACGCTGAATAAGGATCACCCTAAGTGCTCGGCTCCCACGCAATGCTCCAGCAAACCGCTTAAGCCAACACCTAGGGGAACAGTTCCTGGTCTCTGGTGAACTTCATTGTGGGTGACCCCGTCGATATTGAATCCAATTGATTGATCAAAATACAGTAACGTGAAGACCCGCCCAAGCGGCGGGCCTCCACCCACGTCTACCGACCACCCCGCGCGATCAAAAACCTCATAGGCGCAAAACCCTTGATGCCGCCGTCATGGGCGAGGCATGAGTCAAAAATCACGTCAATTCTTGACAGCAAACGTATTCCAGCCGGGTTTGAGGCGGCCTACGCGAAGAGATTTCCCGGTTAAAAATCAGCGTGATGACTCCGACTGTCGGAGTGATTTGCGAGTGACGGACAGTAAATTGCGACACACAAGTCGTTGGCGGTCATGTATTTTATTGTTGTAGCCTGATGCCAAATGAAGACCTTGCTGGGGAGGCATCTATGATTTTTGGGAATCTCACAATCGGTCCATGTCCAGATTTTACAATTCATGTGGGTAGAGTATTGCTCAATCACCGAATAATGGTACGTGTGATCAAAAACGGCCGCTGGGAGCGAAAGCGCGGGATTGCGAATCCCAGTCTCGCGGGGCTAATAAAATCTATACAAGAAATACGACAGGCCAAGACCCCGAACGGAACGTTAACCGCAGGAAATACGGTCTTTGCGGTTTGCCATGATCCTTCAAGATTCACAGTAATTATGCTGCATCCCAGATGGCACAATGACATAAACCAGGAGGCCATATCGGATCTCTTGGAGATATATTGCAAGGAATTCAACATCCAGGCACGCATACCCTAAAGTTTTTTAAACTCCCTCCGAGGGCGTGGCTCGCAATCCAACTAAACGAGGTAATAAATGAGAGACGCGATCTTGGGAAATCCTAGAATATACTGGCCGGACTTCATGCCATTCGGCAAAAACGATCCACTACCATGTTGGCCGCACCGGCCGGCAAAATCCCGTGCCAGCCCTTGTCGTACCAGAAATTTCATGACATTTGCGGTGGCAAGCAATGGCGAAAAAAACATGGTTCGATACGTCGCGGTAGAGTACCTTCCAAACGACCCTCTGCTGCTGGAGCTTGAGCTCGGCGGCGGCATCACATGGGTCGATTACTTTATGGACCACGAAAAGCTGTTGATGATTGACACGATTATATGTGGCCCTTCAGAGTCATCATTAGTCGATGGACGGATCTATCATAAGGAAATCGAGAAAACCTTAGGCCCCCTCGGAAACACTGGTGCATGGCACCTGTACCGGAAATGGGTGGAAGAGGCACTAGGTGAGCTCGAATGGCTTTGGCCTCAACTCACCCGCAAAGAACGACGTCAGCGGGAGGAAATTCCGGCCGCGTTTGAGGCGGCGTACGCGAAGAGGTTTCCAGATAAGAAAATCGCTTAGTCTCCGACGGGGATTCACTCCGGCGGGTCCAGGCAATACTTACGGAACACCCGGCGCAATCGATGGTCTCATGCGCATTTCACTTTTCCCCATTAAGCGGGTATCCGTAATATTCATATCGATGCGTCCATTGATCATGCCACCAAGAATAAGTCCGTCAGGCCCTGCTGGTCTAAGACCTATGACCAAATCCCTCCTGGTCAGCCCATCATGAGAAATATAAATTCCATTGCGGACCTCAAACTCCATATGCGGTCCAGGAAGCAATTTAATTGGCTGAGGGTAGTGATCTGGAATATGAAACACATTGTTTACCTCTGGCAAATAAATTGACTGGGCTTCTTTGTAAGTTTTGGCGTTTGGTTTTTCGAGGTAGATGGTTCCGGCCTCCGTTTCGGTCCTATTCTCGTCAATAATATTTACCGCTAAAGTATTACCTTGAGCCTGTCGGAAATATATACCCCGTGTCTCAGACGGAACGGCAAAGAAGGCGCTGATTTTTTTAGGCATCCCCGCAGCTCCCACACTCATACCCCAACTCCAGATTGATTTTCGCGTAAATTTGAAAAATGGAATGGGGTCATTAAATTTCGCGTAATAGTCCGTAAACTCGGACATGATTTGCTCAATATATCGCTCACTCATGACCGAATCCTCGGTATGCTGTAAACCAAAAACATGACCCATTTCATGAACAAGCACATTGAAAAGAAGCCCGCCCTCACTATAGGACCAAAAATCCTGAATATCTTTGGGAGCCCCTTTAAATCGCCATGGGCCACGGTCAGGAGAAATATAAATATAACCGGCCCCTTTCATGTTGACGGGATCATACTTGGTTCGGATTGTGGCTCCCGCGAACTCCTCAGAGTGCGGGATGTCTTTTTCCTGGCCCGGGTGCATGACACCGAATTGCAACACAAGGTCCGGCGAGTCACCGCATCCGACCTTCTTAAATTCTTGAGCGGCGATCCGCACTGGCTCGATACGGGTATCAAAAACCGGTATGACCGCCGAGGCATACTCCTCATTCCAGTAGCGAATCGCGCCGTCGATTGATTTCTGAACCAAGTCACCCGTGGCGCTAAATTGGTCGGTGGAAACCTCGACGCAGTATTTTACGTCTTTGGTGTTTTGCATAAACCATGGATTGTTGCGGTCAAGCACCAGGCCCCCGCCGCCTCCGGTCATGCCGCCATCAGCAAACGCCGTGGTGCAAATAAATAATGACGCGACGGCAGATAAAATATGCCCTGTATGATGCATTTAAATGACTCCCTTACCTGTGAGTGTGGTTTTGGATCGTAACATGTCTCTAGAGCTCTCTACTTGTAATGATAGAGCGGGCTCTGTCATTTGATCAATTAATTAGTTAATCAAATATTGCCATATAGTTAATAAAAAGTTAACTTATTAACATGCATATTTTTAGCGGAACGTCCTACAAAACCATCATCAAACAGGCCGTTGAGGACAAAAAAGCCGTTGTCGGCGCCGCCGCGTTCAGCTTTCAAGGCCTGGCCGCGGCATGCGGCGTCCAGAAGACCTATCTATCAAGAGTTCTCAATGGCGCCGGGCATCTCAATTCAGATCAGCTTTTTCTTGGATTGTCCTACCTCGGCCTTTCCCGTGATGAGTCCGGCTACGTGATGCTGCTCCATGAGTGGGAGAGATCTAGTGTGCCGGCGCGCCGGAAAGTCTTGGAAGAGGAACTACGACAGGCAAGACTTGCAAACACCAAAACCGAAAAACACCTTGAGACCGACGTCTCTCTGAATGACAAGACTGACTCAACAGCCTATTACCTCAATGTGAATGCGCAACTCGTTCATATGTTTTTGACCATTCCTCAGTACGCCGAGGCACCGACAACCATCACCGAGGCATTGGGCATCAGTGACGCCGCCATGACGGGGATTCTTCGGTTGTTGTCCCAGCTTGGGATTATCACCTATAAAGGCAGCCGCATTGTGGTCCTGCGTGACTCGCTCCATCTCCCAAAAGACGCCCCCCTGACAACCCCCTACCGGACCATGATGCGACTTAAGGCCCTGGAGCGTCTGCAAAATGATGCGCCCCATGAGCCCTACGCGTATTCGTTGTTTTTCTCGGCCGACGAGGACGCCCGCGCGGCGATACAAGGTTTATTTTTTGAATTCCTCAAAAAGGCCGAGAAAATTATTCGCCCCGCGACGTGCGAACGAGTTTATCAGATGCAGTTTGACCTGATTGATTGGTCAAAGAATTAACCCCGTCGCGCCCGCCAATTACTTACAGACCCCATCATTGGTCATTGTTTTCGGCAAGGATAGTGTCGGCAGCCCTACGGTGTTTTTGCGCTTTGTGATCCGCGTAAAATTGGCCATGGTATCAATTTTGCAGTAGTGCCCCACCCCATTTGAGTTGTAGATGCCGCCACCGAAGAGGAAAATGGTGTTAGGAAGCCAGCAGTCGCCATCGAATATCCTGGTGCTCGGAATCGGATAGATCTCCGGAATTTTGGCTGGCGCACCCGACAAGGTTGCCTGCGCCTTGGTTTCCAATCGGCAATAATGATATTGCGAGTTGCCAGCGTATATTGATCCCTTGGAGCTGAAAAACCCATCAGCCAGGCGGCATAGACCGTCAAACTTCATTTCCGAGGGAACGTCGCCGTAGCGGGTGATTCCGTTGAGCGACGTACGTCCGGTGACTTTCTGCCACTCGGTTTCGTTTTCGTAGGAGCAATATGACGATACTGTCGCGAGGTATATATTATTGTTGGCAGTGAAAAATCCACTTGGAATAGTCTTAACATCCAGCACGTCAGAGAAGACGCGATTTGCGGCATTCGCGGCACTATAAGTCACGTTCTCGGCCACCGCGGCTCCCGCCTCAACCGGGGCATGCTTATTCCATGTCTGTATGCGCAGGGCTTGACCGCGGTGATCATAGATGCCGCTTGAGACAAGATATTTGCCCAGATTGATCTGACTCTCATAAGCGGCTTGATTATCAGTGCGGCCCGTGGCGGACTGATTAAGCATCCCCAGCCCATCTTGGCGGGGGCCGATCATGCGACCCACTGTTGTCGCTTGATTGACGAGGTCTACACCCATCGAAACACCATACTGGGCCAGCGTCTTCTTATTGGCCTCGAGCATCTCCCGCGCGTATGTGGGATTGTCAACCCAATCGACATCCATGTTAACAGAGTCCGGGCAGCCCGGGCCCTTGCAAAGTGCCTCCACAATGCGCCCTAAATCATAATTGGTCCGCCTGCATGGTTTAAATTTTGACGTCATCGTCGGTGGAAGATTGAAAAATCTGTTGAACTCGTCCGCGGACACCCCGGCATTGTCTACCGTAACGCAATTTTTGTCGTGCAACTCCATAAGAGTATGCACATTCCAATGAAAGGAGAGCTTCGGGGTGTTCACAGGCCACTTAGCCTTAAGCACTTCACCGTAGGCGACATAGTCCGCGACAAGCCGATTGGTCAGCTCATCACCTGAAAGTCCCTTAAAAACTCGACAGAGGGATGTGACGGGGCCCTTCCAGATCGCGAATCCACTGCCGCTGACGCTGGCGGGAAGATACAGATCCGTCTGTCCATAGCGCTCATCGAGAGTTAAGGAGTCCGGCTTGTAAGGCACTCCGTCAGATGACACAAACCAACCGCGCCCATCGGGATTGGATCGATCGCTAGACTCATTAATGCGGAAGGCATCCGCGAACAAATTAGTTCCGTTCGGAAGGCGGGCTCCGTTTAACTCAACCTGCGCCAGCGCCCGGCCATTGTTGCACTGCGTCCAGGCAGGCATCTCAAAATCCATCGGTATACCCGCGCGACGAAACCGCATCAGGAGTTCGTTGCTCATGTGGCCAACTTCCGCGGCGTAGGAGCCGAACCCGCCTCCGTAGCGGATGAGGTTTGCACGGAGAGTCGACCATCGCGAAAAGTCCCCGAAAGACTCACTGAGGTGACCATTGACCGACCACCAGAGATTTCCCGCAATTTGATTAGGGATAAACCACAAAACCGATTTTTTGGGAGGTGCAACCAGCATCGCCGAAGTTTCTCCGGCGTCCCCCGCTGAATCAGCCCTGGTTTCACCTGATCTCCCGGACTCTGGAGCCGCGCCGTCTTTCTTGACCGACTTACAACCCACAAAACATGACGCCAGTCCCACAAGAAGTGACGTTGAGATTAAATTCATAAGATTCTCCAAAAAACAACTTCCGAGCAAATAAGCGTGCGTTACCCAACGGAATAACAAGTCATCCCTTGGACTCGATAAATAGCCCTACGTCCTCTTCTGAAATTCTATCATCCACATTTGTACCATAATGAATCTTCTGTATCTTATAATCTTTACCAATCAAAACATCACATGGCATCTGTCCGAGTTCTCCATCAATGGATCCCTGGACGTAGCCTTTCATTCTCGCCTGAAGAAGGCGAATTATTGTAATTGGTCGCACCATCTTTATGACATCAAGGCGTGTTCTGAACTTCTTGTATATTTGGCGCTCGGGATCCGCGACAAGAATAGCGCCGCAATCTCTAAGAAGAGCGGATGTTTCGCCACACTCAGGTTTATCGAACTGATCCTTTCGCGACTCAAAAACAATAACCACGGCAACACCGTTGGCTTTTGCGCGGTCAATTAAATTCCTGCTCAGTTCCAGTCGTAACGCGCAAATTGGGCACGTCGCGTAGCGATAAAAAATCAGCCAGACCTTCTTATCCGCGTAATCTGCCAGATTGAAGACCTCTGACTTCGCGGTCTCAGCCTGAAACTGCGGCGACATGGCTCCCGCTTTTAATGGCTCCGGCGCAACACCAAGCCGATCATGGAAAAACTCAGTATACCTCGCGGCTATGCGCTCCAATTGACCAAATTCGTCCATCTGCCGAACTTTGAACTGCCTTGATTTACCCTCAAGCAAATCCTCAAGAAAATTCTCAAACCCTTTTACGGGCCCCACCACACGGTGAGACAGCCAGACGCCGGCCGCCAAAATACACAAAAGAAACACAAAACTTGTCACGGAGTACAGGATCACAAAGCTTTGAAGCATTTGCCGCGAAACTATGACGTTAACATCCGCGATCTGACTCAAAGTAACAGAGAGAAAAGTATATGAAAGAAGTCCCAAAGTCAGCGCGAAGCAAAAACCAACCACAACAAGCGCCGCGCAGTAACGAATCTGAAACGCGGGATCAACCCAGACCTGATTTCGCCGTTGATCCTCTGGATAGAGCAAACCTCCAGCCGAGGCGTACCCATAAGATATCAACGCTACCCCAACCCATTGCAGAGAATCGGCAACATTGAAAATCCCGGTCTCGAAAGATCCAAAATTGAAATAAATGAAATCCACGACATAGCCGAGTCTGACGCGATCTAGTACGTTACTAAGCAACGACGCGATAAAAATCGATACACCCGCTCTAAGGATAGAGGACTTGATTGGCAAAAAATACTGTACGGCCAAAAATGAAAACACAACAAAGCCGGCAAGGGTCGCCGGAAATACGATTGTGTATATTTTTGACAGGCTTCCAAATCCGCCCATCATAAATCCGACATTCTTGAATGGAATTAAGGACACTGGGCCGTACTGGGCCTCACCAACCCAATTACTTGATATTACCTTTGTCCATTGATCAACGAAAAGGCACAAAATAAATGGTGCCAGTACGTAGATTATCCATTCGCGTCGGGTCAGCATTTATTCCCCATCGCCGTGCTTTTCCTCGGATTCAAAACTTTCAGCGGCTTTGTCGAGAATCTTCTCTGCACCCATATCAACGAGTTTTTCCGGGCTTGGAATAAAACCTCCGGGCCCACCAAAATGGGTGCCCAGTTTCGTTATGGTGCCATAAATCTCGCTATTATCGAGTGCTTCCCTAAGCTGGTCATTCGCGATATTTGCCCGTTGTAACGCCCGTCCCGAAGCTCCGAACGCGGCCTGTGCCTCATCATTAATAAGCGGATTATCTTCCAGACGCTTGATCATGCCGCCTGAGCCCATGGCTTTTTCAGTCAAAAACTCAGTCGCGCCGGTCTCACCCAGCAGTCCGATCACAGCTGATCCGCCACTTTTAATCCGCTCAGAGGCACTGAGCTCCTGCAATTTGCCTTTGTCATCAAATTTAGCGCCTTCAAATGACGACACCGTATCCTGAGCGATTCCCGCTAGGGAGCCAATACTAATGGGGCCTATGCCGCCCGGGATCTCCCGAATTTGATCCACGGTCGCGTTGGCGATCACTGACGCGGTATCAATGAAACCGAGCGGCTTATCAGTACCGCGGCCATCTTGAACCGTCTGATAAATCGCGTCAGTCCGAGCCTGAATGTCTTTATAAGCGTCACTATATCCTGTTCCATCGGAAACCCCCTGGACCACGCCAGAAACGGATCCAAGAAACCCCGGATAACTACCGTCTGACCGATTGAGCGCCTTTAAAGTCGCCGCTTCAGTACGCTTATAGTACTCGCCATAGAGAATCCCGGCACCTTGCCAAATCTCTGAAATGGCGCCGCCTAAGGCGAATCCCGAAGAACTTTGATCCCTTGCGTTTCCAACCACCTCGGGCTTGACCGACTTGTACCAATTGAGCACATTCATGCGCTCAATGATTGGTCGTTGTGAATTAGTAAATGTTCGAGCGTGCTTACCGCGGTCGACGCTTTTTTGCAGAGCATCCATGATCGACCCTACTCGGTCATTTTGTCCGGATGACGTCAGATTCATACCAGCATCGTCACCCTGTGGGTCTTGTGAATCGGCAAGTCCAAAACTTGGCGCACCAGCGCCCCCTGAAAACTTCCTGTAAGTGAGCGGAAATTGCTTTGCCATACGGGACCGGGTATTGGTCGCGTCAGTCGCGTAGGCCTTGCAGAAAAACGAGTCAAAAGCCTCTGCGTAGACGCTATCCGCGAAGGCTCGCTTTTCGGGCGGCGTCGAGGATCCACCCGCGGTGTAATTTTTAAACCTCGCGGCTACAGTGCTGCTGCCCTGAATATCAGAAAGGAAGGCGTCAGCGAGAGTCCCCTTCCACCGTCCAAATTCAGCGTTTTCGACAGAACTCCAGACCACAGACGTGCTGTTTTTATCAAAATAAAGATGTGAATACATCTCCGCGGTCAGGTAACCAAACATTCGCACAAATGAATGCTGAATTTCCGTCGCGTTGTCGGGAATGACAATCGCGATAAGCTGTCCATCGCGACCTTTTTCCTTCTTATAGACGGATGGCGGCATAAACAAGTAGCAAGATCCAACTTCATCCATACCCTCAGAAAACGTTTTATACTCAGAGTTGGATATTTTTGTGTTTTTCAGCGCTCCTTTTCGCTCAGCTCCCGTACAAATCATATTCGAGTCACTGGAGACAATGATCTGCCCGCCAAGTGACATGAACGTTGTTTGAAAAGCGGCCGGAACCGCGGTAAACGATTTATTGATAGCATCAAGTAAACCAGCGCGGTCCTTTTTTGTGCTCCACTGAATCCTAGGCTCAAGGGCACCAAGAATCACTTTGAGACCTGGGTCACTAGCCAACGAAGGATTACCAGCGCAAGCGTTTAGGTTGCGCGTACCGTTCGCGAAGTTGTCCAATGTCTTGAGACGCGACGAGGGCCTTTTACCGCAGTTCTGTGCCACATATAAAAGGGACGCCAGAAGCGAGAATAGTATAAGACCGTGCGTCAGCATTTTCTGCCTTGATTTAGTCACACTCATGTAAATACCTCCCGAATGATTTCGATTATTCGGAACATTTTACTTTAAATTGAAAAATCGAAATTGGAATTCTACAAAAAATCCATCTTACCGTCTGGAATTACCCGATCATGTCCGGGTCGCCGGATCAATGGTGAGCGGTCTTACTATTCGTATTGCCGTGGCCAGTAATATTATTGGGAGCCAGAGCCCTGAGATCTCCAAGCAAAGCGGTACTAAGAGCCTCATCGATGCGCCTGATATCGCGCTGCGCCGCTTCCTTGGGAAGGAGTGTATCAACACCAACCTTCAGCCCGAGTTTGAGAATGTTGTTATCAAGCAATTCCGCATGCCCGGAGACCTCGGCTAAATGAGGCTCAGTGGCCGGCACCTTGAGAACCCCCTCAGCGCCGCGGCCGGTCTTAGGGTTAGAAAGCTCTTTGGCAAAGCGATTCACCCGCTCCTGAATATCGCCAGGGATGGTCACATCAATAAGCCATGTTGGCAACACATGGAACATGCGACCAGTTACACTTGGCTTAATGATCTTAACGATTTTACTTGATGCCTGAACCGATCCACCACTGAAGTTCGTCTTCATGAGAATCTGAGTCCGACCGGTATCCATCTTAAGACCCATAATAGAGATGGTTGAGCGGGTATAAATATTATAGTCGCGGCTCGCGCCGTCCGCGATATCGATAGCCGCGTTCATCGCAAGAGACTTATCCGGGTTCTGTGGCACTAATTTTCCGTCCGCGGTGTAAAACTCAAGACTGGATATTTGCGACGTCGAGTCAACAAAACCCTTCATCAGCATCCTATTCTCACTGTCACGCAACTCAAAATCATTGCGCAACACGTCACGAAGCGACTCAAGGTAGGCATACAGATCAGGATAGTCACGTTCGATGGCGCTATTGTTCAGACCCATTTTAAAATTAACAAAACTGACCGCGGCGTTAGCTTTTGCCGACGCCTTGAATACAGAGATAACCTTAAAATACTTAGTCCCTAATTTTGTGAATCCGGGCAAACCTTCAGTGTATTGATCCATATAGGCACGACTTGCCGGATCGAGTTTTGAGAAAAGGCTTTGTCGCGTTGTGTTTGCTTTACGCGCGGCCACCGCTTTGGGCGAGAGCAAAAGCAGTAGTTTTTTTGCGCTATCTACAAATCCCGAAGGCTTAATCCCTTTTAGCTGAACGTCGCCAGAGACTAACGTGTCATAGACATCATTTCCCTCGGATTGACCGGCGAATTTACGCAGACCAAGACTGAGCTGACCATCCCCGAAGTCCGCTGTTGTGGCCTTTGACGATGACTTGCCGGTAGAAGAGTCAATTGAAACCTGGTAGGCACCGGGCTGCTGATCACCCAAAAACGTAATCTGCCGAACTTTGCTGCCCGGGATCTTACGCAAAATCCCACTGTCGTATACCTGCTGAAAGTCAAACTCCCTGGCCGCGTCTCCCCAAAAATCCAGGGCCGCCTGAACGTCATCAGATTTGCGTAGACAGCAAGATACAGAGTGCCACAGTTGCGCGAAATTAAGGGCGGTCTCAAGGGATGCCTTGTCGTCAACGGACTTTAACGACTCGACGATGGTCTGCGCGCCGACAGTTGGCGTCCAAAAAATCACGGCAAGAAGACAAATCAGGCGTAGCCTCAGAAATGCCGTTTGTGGCGGGACGAATTTTTTCGAGTTGTCAGCCCTTAACATAGATCCTCCATCTGGCGGCATCGCCATCCTAAAGCTTAATTCCCATGCCTATCACGAACGTTTTGCGACCAAGATCAACAGCGTTATCCTGGACAGTGCCCTTGCACTGGCTGGCGTTTACTTCCGTGAAAAAACGCAAAACCCCCGAATCATATGAAACAGCGACCCCGGCCTCCAGCAGCGGAACCGACGCTGTTGGCACTCCCGAGCCAAGCACAAGAACTGAGCCAGCGGCACCTTCCACGCTTATGCTCATCCGCCTGGACATTGGAATGGCGCCGAATATGCCGAACTTCGATGGAATGAGCTTAACGTTGTAACTGACATCTGCGATGTCGATTGTCCCGGCGGTAAATGGGAGGTCATTGCCGATGAAAAACCCAAATTGATTATCCGAGTAGTAGCTAAGCTTTGATCTGTATCCGATTATGGTCCCTTGAACCCCGGTGTAATTTGACATGGAGAGACCACCTTGAATGGTGAAGTCACCTTGCTTCGCGTTAAACGAATAGCGGGGAATCGCGGTACTCTTCGCGGGTTCTGCTAAGAGCGTCTCGCAAGTCAGAAAGCAAAAGGAAGCCGCGCCAAGCCTACACGCGCGACGCGTATTATCTCCTATGACTTTTGAATAATTCTGAACCACGTCCACCCTCCCGGGTGATGAATCGGAGGGCCTGACAGGATCTTGAGGATTTTTGGGTGTTTATTTAAACGATCCAAAATAATTAATAATATCAGACACATCCAAGCCAGACATGGCGTCACTATTTTACTGGTAGATGGCCTTGCAGGGACTGTCGCATGCCTCCGATTGCTTGTTTTTTATGTTTGGGACCACCCCATTTCAACGTGAATACCCACTCATTAAAAGGACGAAGTCTCCGGCCACCCTGTCCAAAAACCGACGGGGTGACAGGATGTTTGACAGCGCCGCCTCGCAATCGCCCTTAGCGCGAAATCTATATTTGCTATTAAATACGGATAGTTAACAAATAAAAATACAAAACTGCTTGACCTTAGCGCTCAGGGCACTAGATTTGCACGCCATTCTGAGTGACCAGTCACTAAACAACCCAATAGAGGACCGTTTATGCTTTCAGTCAAAAAAACCTCACGCGCCGCCCTTCAATTTACGATGCTCTCCGCCCTTGCCTCATGCGGCCTCTTTGGCGGCCATTCAGGAGGCTCTTCCGGAAATGGTAATCCTCCCGGAACTGACGACAGCGCACCTGGCGCGCCATACCTTGGCGGAGCGGTCGTCGGATCCGTTCGCCTGACTCCGCCCGGAGCAACGTCCAGTACAACAGATCTGGGAACAAGCGATACCGTCGCCTGTATCGACTTGAAAACAGGTCTTGCCACACGCCTGGAAGTCTTTGAATACTACGAAAATCAGGAGTTCACACCAAAACCCCTGACCCTTGGCGCGCCCAATAGCAACCCATGGGAACGGGCCACAAAGGTCGCGGAACGTCTCAAGACACTTGACCCTGCTCTGTCAAAAGCACTTACGCAGAGCATCGCGGATTTTTCCAAAGGCTTTCGTCAGCTGCCTAGCTCTAAATTAATGGCCCTGCCCCCAATCGACACAAACGTCGCGTTGCCCGCGGGTTGTTTTTACCTCGACGCGGCTCGCGTTATGCCCGCTGCGGGCTCAACCTCCGGCGCGCTCTATGTCGATTCTGAAATCTGGAACGCGATGAATTCAGATCAACAGGTCGGCCTAATCTTGCATGAGGCCCTCAATAGAATTTTAAAACCCGCGGTAATCCCAGAAAGCGAACGTGGCCGCTATCGGGGGCCGGTGGATGGCATGCGGTCCGCCGTAGGCGAAACTTCTCCGTTAAAGTTTCTCAGAATTGAAGTGGTCATGACTCCTCCGCAATTTAGGCAATGGCACTCAGGCCTGGTCGCGGCTGATGGCTTCTCAACCAAGAAAATCTCGCAATACATCGATGAGGTCCGCAAACTAGGCCAGCTTTTTTATGAATCTGGAGGAAAAGAGTTTTTATTAAATTTTGAACTTACGTTTTATGGAGAAAACCCAAGCCTACCCCAAAAGGGATTTGTCATTAATAACTCAGGTGAAAACAGTGACCTCGCCGCTAAAACCGAACTTTTCTCCACGCTGACTTTAAACGGAGTCACAATGTTCCACGAGAACGGAATGCTCGCGCTGACTTGGACAGGACATGCAACGAGTCGCTCAGATAACATGCCTGACAGAAGAGCTGAATACTCAAAATGGAAACTTAAGGACGGTACTGTGGGCTATGTCGCGGACAATGTAGCGTTCAATGATAAAGGGACTCTTATCGGCATGGACTACGGGCTATTCTCGTCCCCAATCAAAATAAAAACAGACTCCGTGGACGTTACAAGCACCCCCATTGAATCCATTGAAGACCAGATTTTGGATGAGAACTTGAGACCGATAAGAGCCTCCATGCACAGCTTTAATTTCGCGCCCGGTCAGCTTCTTGAATGCAAACTTTGCACCGGTAACTTAACACTGGGTCAGTTTGAATTGACCTTAACCTTAAGTGGCACCCGTATACACGCATGGGACGACCAAAAAATATCCAACACAGGGTTAACGTCACTTAAGCTGGCGGACGGATCACTTCTTGAGGGCGTTGACGCCGAACTTTCCACCACGTCCGTAATTTCAGCAACACCACGTCAGAATTACGACTTAATCTGCCCTAACACGACTCCACAGCCCATTTCAAAAATCAAATTTAACGAGTCGGGCTCGGTGTCATCTTTCTTTAACTCAACAGGCGGAACAGTGCCCGTTTGTAGCGGCTATAAAATCCAAAAGCACATTTAATCTGGAGTTCCGAGGGACACCCGAGGCTCATAGGAGCGAGGTGTCTCTTTTTTTTGACAACCCCATGCGCCATACCCCACAAGTTCATGTTTTGTGCGTTACGTCGGCGTCGCATGTAGCGCCCATTTCCTGAGCACTACACGCGACAAGCGTTCAAATATGGGAACGCACCATCAATCCAACAATACCATTTCAGTTCGGGAGATATTCTTAACTCCTTGCGACGTCACTATGGACTGCCTCATGAATTCTTGCCATTTGGCTTAGAGCGTAAAGCGGCAATGAAACCAAAACGCAAGTTTCGGGCATTGGTTTCTCGGCAGTCGCGCTCGAGTCAATTGCTAAATGCTGCAGAGATGG
>CANILH010000016.1 GCA_947468665.1 Oligoflexales bacterium
GCATCCAAAACAACGACGGAAAAACTTGAGGCTGAGTTAGGGATAGCCAATGTTCGTTATCAAACCGGTGATAAGCAGAGTGCCGTCGATGACCTCGATACAATAGCAAAGCAAATTGAGCGCGCTAAATTCACCCTGGGCGATTCTTACAGGAGACTGGCAGCCGACGCGAATTTCAGGCTTGGGGAGCATGCATACGCGATTTTCCGCGAAAAACGCATAGACGACTCCAAAGGTGACACCGCCTCTCAGGTCGACAGCAAAAGCAAGGTGTTTGCCGAGCTCGTTACCCGCATGGATAAAGTCGCAAGCCTCGACCAGCCAGACCTCAGTCCGAAGGCTCGCTTTACCATCGCTCAGGCGGCGTCTGCCCTGGCTGACGAAATTAATGGTATACCGGCGCGAACTGGCGAGCCTGTGACGCTCAAAAGTCAATCCCGGTTCAACCAGAATATCACCAGGCTGCGCGATATGGCCAATCGCTATCACGGAAATAACATTCTCGCGAAACAGCGTTCTCCCCAGGCATACGCAAAAAATGAATGGATTGGGAAAAGCGCGCTGGCCCTGTCAAGCACCACCGGCGGTCAGGAGTCCGCAAACGGAAAGCCTCAGTCCCCAGATCAACTCTCAACCGGCGCGAGCACCGAAATGCCTGAGCAATGGAGTCATTAATCATGAAAATTCTAATCGGTTTCGCGATAGTAATGACGACGGCGTGCGCGACCAAGCCCTCTGACCAACCAGGTCCCCGGGAAAACATGGACGTAGTTGATCTAACAAAGGCAATGAACGCTGAAGGCGGTAAAAAAGTCGCTGCAGGTGAAACCATTACGGCCGAGGCAGCATTTGATTGGCGCCACTTTTTCAAAGGGGCGCCCAGCTCAAAGGAGCGTCCGGCTTTGCAGCAAAATATTAGGCAGCTGCAGTCGGCAGCTAGTGTGGAGGATCTGATTAAACGAGGCCGAAATGAGTTCGCTCTTGGCTTATATGCTGCGTCAGAGTCGAGCTTTAGGCAGACCCTCAGGCGAGACGGCAAGAATATCGACGCCCTTATTGAGCTTGCAGCTAGCCTGCAAAAACAAAGACGAATGGCCGCCGCTCTAGATACACTTGCCGAGGCTAAAAATAATCTCAACGCCATAGAACGCCCGGATCAGGCACTTGTGTTCCGGTATCGCTATACATTAGCCATGACTTACCTCGCCAACGACGATAGGACCAAGGCACACACGATTCTTACGGATCTTATCGGGAAGGACAAAACATTCCTCCCGGGGTATGCCGCGCTCGCCTTCAGCTACCTTAAGGACGGCAAGGACTCGGTCGCCAGGTTTATTGTAGATCAAGCACTGGATCGTGGCGGCGATCACGCGTCGCTTTATAATATCCTGGGGATTCTCGCCGAGCGCCAGGGGAACGCGGCAGTCGCGAAAGACCATTACAATCATGCGCTGACTCTCAGTGATACATATGCGGCAGCTCTCGTAAATCGCGGCAATCTTTACATGGCTGCGCATGAGGCCAGCATGGCTGAGACCGACTATAAACGAGCCCTCGACGCTGATCCAGCCAACGCTGACGCCATGATCGGACTCGGTGTTGTCCAAAGGCAAACCGGACGCTACGCCTCCGCCAGGGATACGTTTGAGAGAGTCATAGAAATTGAGGCTGATAATCCGCAGGCCAGGTTTAACCTCGCGAACCTCATGAGAGAGAATCTCAAAGATGACGGGCAGGCACTTAGGTACTTTAACGAAGTTACGCAGTCTGAGCGTGCAAATCAGAACCTTAAGTCTTTGGCCAAGGCCGCTATCGAGGAAATTCGTAGTTTGTAATATAATCTAACCTAACACCTGGACCGAGGGATAAACAATGAGCCGCTCACAAAATCAAGCACCAAGGCGAGCCTATGATCTGGAGAGTAATATACTGATCGTCGATGATGACAGTACGCTGCTTAAATTTTTCAAAATTCACCTTAATAAATTTTTCTCTCGGGTTGTGGTAGTAGAGTCCGGCAAGGCCGCGCTAGAATCAATGAAAGACCGGCCCACAGACCTTGTTCTCACCGATGTCCGGATGCCTAAAATTGACGGGTTGGAGTTGCTGGCAAAAATCAGAAAACAGCATCCCGATATTCCGGTTCTATTGATCAGCGGCGAGCCTATGTCAGAAGATCAACAAAAACTCGTCGCCACCGCGGACGGTTTTCTTACTAAGCCTTTTTCTGTTGATGACTTAAATCAGTACATAGCCACAGGCGTGGACCTCAGAAATGCCCTAAAAGAACTCGTACCGCACCTGAAAGATGTCAAAAAAATACGCGACGCAATCAAGGCCGGCCCCAAGGATCTAGAGAAGCTTGTCAAAAAAGGCTCTGCGCCGGCGTCAAAAGAAATTCAAACCAAAATAAAAGACATGATCAAAAAATCTAGCTAAACCTTACAGCTCTTTTAACCATACCCGCGTTATTACGCGCCTTGCGCTGAGTTTACAATACACGCTTTGGGCTAACTTCTGAAAGAGACTCTACTTAGGAGCCCAATCGCGTGAAAAAGAATACCAAGTAACGCGCAGCTCAGCGCGACCCCCATCAATATACCATTTAACTCTGTTGACAGCGTTGGGCCAAGAGATGCGCGAATTAAAAGTAACGGCCCCATCGCAAATGATCCCGCGAAAATGGCGAGAGATTTAAGCCGATCATGCGACCGCGATGATCTGGCATAGGGAATAGTAAGTCCAAGGAGAATATGAATAACCCCGAATAACGCGGTGTGGCCATGACTGCTCGCCTGGAGGACTGTTTCCCACTGTGGTGTGATCGGGCCTGAGATAAATGCTTCCGACGCGCGCAAAGCGACAAACGCGCCACCGCAGCCGGACATGAAAATCATAAAAAATCCCCATGCCAAATTTACCATAGCGACTCGACTCATTTTCCACTCCTCAGGATAGCAAACCCAATTTTGTCAAACCCTCGACATATGCGTCGTGCTTCCAGTCAATAATGCCAGCAACTACGTCCTTTGCGTCACGCCAGTCACACGAGACAAACTCTGCGTCACCAGCGGCAATATCGGGGCCGAATCCAGCGTCAAACTCGACCCGAAACCAGACCTGGCTCTGCCCAATCCATTTCTTCGCAATCGACTTTCTGAGGTTCTCCGGAAATTTATATTTAATTAGTCCTGACGCTTCTTTTTTCACGCGAAAACGGTCGCAACCAATCTCTTCTCTCATCTCCCTGTAAAGCGCGTTCAGAGCACTCTCCCCGGGCTCGATGCCACCTTGCGGTAACTGCCACGAGCCGCGAAAATCGGAGCGTTCGCACACAAGAATTTGACCGTCTTTATTGGTGAAGACGGCAACCACGCAAGGTCTGTATTCTAAAACCAATGACTTGCCCCCCGTCAAAAATCTGGCACTTGCGAATCATGTTACACTAGAAGCAGTGCAGGATAAAGATTAAGCCCTGTGTAGGAGCTTAATTTTACCGTTTTCGTGACGATATAAGAATACACAAATCAGTTGGGGGGTCGACAGTGACTAATTTTCAGCGCACCATGTTTATTTTTGCTCTAACCGCCACCTCGTCAGGCACCTCACTCGCCGCGGTACAGGTCTCCCTTGGCGGGAGCAGGTCGGAAGCGAACGCAGGTTATCAAAAAATCGAGTCTGGTGCGGGATCTGCCGGACTATCGATTGATCTCGGAGAGTATTTTCGGGTTGGCTATACCCATCGCCAAGAGCTGTCTTCAACGACGGGCTATCACCTCAAAGAGGCCACCAATCAATATGTCCGTTTTCAAAGTCGTTCACATGTAGTCTCAAACGGAATAGATCTAACTTTGGTTCTTTACAGCGGAGAGATCATCACGCCGTTTATTTTTGCTGGCTATGCTTTAAAACAATATACGACAGATATGCAAGAAGCCGACGGCACCACAGAGCATATGTATTTGCCAATGCCCAGTCCCGAGGGTGGAGCTGGCATATCTATCAAACTTAACCAAAAATTCTCGCTCAAGGTCACTTACACCATGTCTCAGGGCATCACGCAACTTCCCGGAGGGCAAGCACAGTCGGTTCTTGACTCGTATACACAGCTTGGAATCTCATACTCCCTTTAACGCTCGTATGAGGTCGTGACACGTGAAAGAGAAGCAGATCATCTTTATCGCTGTAGCGACAACATCGTTGATCGGCGCGCTCTTTTGGTGGATACGTAATAAAAACGGGTCGAAGCTCCGGGGGAGTGTCAAGTATAGCGGCCCTGCCGCGACAGCCCGCGCGGCAGATTTGCGAATTTTAAGCCCCCTAGAAGAGCGCGTTCGGATACAAGCGGAAAAGCTTATCAAAAAAGGACGGGTCAACCAGGCGGCTCAAATGCTTGAGCAAGTAGGCCTTCATCGGCTCGCCATTTCAGCCCTCGAGGGGGCAAAGCTAATCGATGACGCCGCGCGGGTTTTAATTCGGTTACAAAAACCAGGTCGCGCGGCTGTTGTGTACAGCCGCCACGGAATGTGGCATCAGGCCGCGCAATGCTTCCTGCAGGCCGACGCTCCGCTCGATGCAGCCCGGTGCCACCGTGAGGCTGGTAATTTTAGCGCGGCTGGCGAAATTTTTGCGCGCGAAAAAAAATTCGCTGATGCGGCCGAATGTTTGCAAAAGACTGGTCAGTTAGCCGAATCAGCGCGCAACTGGATAAAGGCGAAGGATCCGAAACGGGCAATCGACTGCTGGAATTCTCTTGCCGCCGACTCCGGCCTTATGTCTGTATTCCGGCCTTCTAGCGAAGAGATTGAAATTATGTTCAGCGAGGTCCGATCAGGCGCGTCTCACCCTGGACTTCTTGCTCATCTCGCTAAATCACAACAAGTTACGCCGATGATTATCGAGCTCCTGACGGTCAACCAGCAGGACGCCGCGACTGCACTTTTTGAGAAGTCTCCGCCACATATCGCCAGTACCCTACTTGCAGAGGTCAATGTCCAGTCTCCAGCTGGGCGCCCGTTAGCGGCTCTATTCACAAAAGCTAAAGAACATCAGTTCGCCGGTATGATCTTGGAGCAGCTCACTATGTTTGTTGAAGCCAGTGAGGCGTATAAATTTGCTGGAGATCTCGAGCGGGCACGATACTGTCTCGATAGAATTTCAGGAAATGGGGCTAGCCCACAGACCAAGTCGCTCACGAAGGCCGCGGAAAATCCCGTGATTCCGCGCCCACTCAGGCAAGACGCTCTTCGCGCCAGCTTCGTGATTGAGTCCTCCGACAACACCGCCCAGAGTTCAACTCCTTTTTCCGGAAACGCGGATCAAATGGCCCCATCCCCGGCGATGCAAGTGACACACCCTATTTCACTAGCTAAGGCTCACACTCCGGATGGCGACCTAACTATTGATGAAGAAACTCTGATTCATCGATCTTGGCTTATTAATGGCGCAAGCGAGGATGAGGTGAATACCTTTATTGGTTTTTTTCACGCGAGAGAGTTCCGGGCCGGGGAAACCATTCTGGTTGGGAGCCCCGAGAGCTTCCTTGTGCTGGCAATAAACGGGATCCTGAGACAAGAGCAAACCAGAGTCAGCGGCGTTGAGTGGTTATCACCAGAGATTGGTCTTTCCGCCGGCAGTGCCGTTAAATGGATCGCTGAGACCACCGTGCGAGTTCTCGAAATCAGGGGATTGGATGTTGACCGTGTTTTTCGTCAAAACAGCGACTTAACCCGGACAGTGTATATAAACCTGACACAAAATCTGCTGGCCAGATCTGGTACTCAGCTGAATTTAAAGGCAATTTAAGCTCCCCCGTGATGTGGCACACTAGATGCATCCAATAAGGCATGGAGCAAGGCAAAGCCCGAGGTTAGGGCAACCGATGCTTCCCACTTAGAGGAGGGCTTAACCGTGTCAAGATCAGTACCCAATTTAGTATGTATGCGGCATCCAAACTACCGGGACACTGAGTCCCCGGATCTGGCTTGTAAGGTTTGCTGCGCGAAATTTGTTTCCCGCATTCGCGCTCAGCAAGAAGTGGAATTTTCAGCGTTAAATAACACGGTAAAAAATACGAGCAACGACTTCCGTCCGTTGTCCGCTGGGGCAACTAAAACTGAATCCGAAAAACGTCATGTGACTTTCGACGGTTCTTGGATCTGACTGGCTCTTTGACTAAACTTCAATCAATCCAGACTCTCATTTAGGGGAGTCTTTTTTTTCGACCCAGAGTAGAGATCAAATACCAAAAGCCGTACCGGAATACTCCCGTTGAGAAGTCTTATCTTTCGCGTAGGTTTAAGACCGATGAATTTCCACGGAGAGTCCTCTGCAGCCAAAATAGCCGCTCGCCAGCCAGAGTAGTCCTTTTTTAATTTATCGCCGATCGCTTTGAAAAAGCTCTCATCGTCGCCACCAAACTCTCCTTTAATGCGCTCACCGTATGGAAGATTTGTGACGAGAAGCCCGCTGGGAGCAGGGGCTTTGGACTCAAAGAAATCCGCCTTCGAGAACGTCATATATTTCTCAACTCTAGCCCTGACCGCATTTTCCCGGGCCGCCTCGATATAATTTGCGCTGATGTCCGATGCGAAAATAGGGGCCGGCGGTGCCTCAAGCTTGCCCTCACGGGCATCTTCCTGAACCTCGCGCCAGAGTTTTGAGTTGAATAATGTGAGACGCTCAAAACCAAACTCGCCTTTTTTGCGGTGAATCAGTGCCGCTTTGCCTAGCGCCATAGAAGCCGCCTCGATGGCAACCGTACCGCTTCCGCACATAGGATCATAAAGAGGGACATCGCCCTTATAGCCAAGCTTTAGCAGCATTGCCGCCGCCATTGTCTCTTTAATAGGAGCCGGATGTTTGTCGGATCTATAACCGCGTTTGTGCATGGACTTACCGGATGTATCCACGCTCAATATACAACGACCACCACGCACAAACGCCACAAGGCTCGCGTCAGGATCCTGTAAATCAACAACCGCGCGCTTGCCGATTTTATCCTCGAACCATGTTTGAAGCGCCTCACGAATTCGCTTAGAGATAGTATTGGCTGTCATGACCCCCTCGCCCCGTTCACCCGGAACGCCCTCAATAGCGAACGTATTTTCCTCGCCTAAAATCGTGCCCCAGTTAATCCTTCGGGCCTGGTCGTACAGCATGCGCTCATCTTTTGCCGCGAATTCCTTAATAACCCGAAGAAGTCGTGACGCACTTCGTAGCCTAAGATGGGCCTCATAGAACACTCGCTCATCGCACTCGAAGTAAACGGCCTTAAACTGCTGGTCAATCGCGGTCGCGCCAAGTGCCTTCAATTCATCGGCAAGGACATCCTTCGTCTCCTCAGGGGAGATCGCGATCATTTTAATAGTAGTCATGTTAAAAGTAGTCCTTGTTGCGTTTTGCGATTACTGGCACGGGGGAGCTCCTTATACAGACCTGCGCAAAGAATAGTCAACAGGCGTTGGACAAAAAAAAGCCCCGACCGTCCGGCCAGGGCAATCTTAGGCAAACTTAATCGAGTAACTCGGCATCCTCATCTACGACGCCACGACCTGATTTCTCAAGCTTTTCCAATTGTTCCTTATACTTAACGCTGTGTCGGCACCAAGGACGAAGCTCCAAGCGACGTTTTGGAATTGGCTCACTAGTCCCTTCACAATAGCCAAAATCACCTGTCTGAATCTTCTGAATAGCGTGGTCAATCTCGCCCAGAAGCTTCCGGTCCCGGTCAAGCAGGCGAAATGTCAGATTTTGATCAACTGTAGCAGACGCAAGATCCACCTCGTCATACATCTCATCTTTATCCAAAGCAATGTTCCCACTATCCACAGCCGCCCGAGCTTTGTCCAAAAGAGACGAACGCTCATTTTTAAGCGTCTCGAGAAACATAGAAAGTTCCACCTCGCTGAAGATGTCGCTCTGGTGAATCTCCCTTTTTTCCGCCGAGGTGGTCGAATCCGCAGCTTGTGGCTTATCCTTGAGTTTTAGAACCTCATTAGGAATAGGAATAGATTTTACCGGGCGGACCATTGGAGTCAGTTTAGGTGAAGCCTCAGCGCCTTTTATGGGGCCAATTGCCGGACTTTTGCCCTTGTTGGCCGGCGTCGCCTGGACGGCACCTGCCTTTGCCTTTGGGGCCGAGACGGCTTCCTTATGGGCCACAGCGGGCTTCTTCATCTGAAGAGCCACTGGTTTTTTGGCGGCCATTGCGGGCTTTTTAGCCTTAATCGGCGCGGCCTTTTTAACGGGTGCGGCTTTCTTAGCCGGGACCGGTTTCTTCTTAGCGAGAGCCGTCTTCTTAGCGACCGGTTTTGCCTTGGACGCTGCTTTTTTTAGTTTTGCCTTAGCCATATGACCTTCCTTGTTCCTCATAATTTCCGCACGAAACCCTACGAATTTTCTGAAAATCTAGTTAAACAATATAACCACGACTCAATGCCTTTGCAAGCAAACCTCGAGTCGACCGGTTTCACTGAGGATGAAGCTCATCGTCAAAGAGAGTCCGATGCTGCACAGGCACCATCATTGATTTTAGTTCGTTAAGGATATTAAGGGCTTGAAGCGGTGTTGTCTTGTGAATTCTTACGGACTCAAGTCGCGACACCATCCTACTTACATCAATTTGCCCTTCCCCCAATAAAGTCTCAACGCCATCGATTCCCGCCGAAAGCGCGAAAAGGCCTCTTTGAACCCTGCTAAGTTCTTTCGCGGGGCGGTCTCTTAAAGCCCGCTCACCCACCGAAAGATCTGGCGATGGCGCCTCACCCTTTGCCACATCAGGCGAGGCGGGGACGATTAACTCACCCCGCTCCGCAACGCGCAGGTGCTCTTTTGCCATCTCAATAACGTGTGGGGGAACACCCGCCAGTTTCGCAACCTCAAGGCCAAATGAGCTTGCTGAGGCGCCAGAAACAAGACGGTGGCTAAATACAATCCCGTCATCTTTCTTAATAACCTCAGTCTGCATAGGTATCACATTTTTTCGTGCGGCCATCATGCCGACCAGCTCGTGATAGTGCGTCGCGAACATTGTAAAACAACCCACGCGATCCGCGAGATCCTCTAAAATCCCGGCAGCGATAGCAAGTCCATCGGATGTGGACGTACCACGACCAACCTCGTCAAGTATCACGAGGCTTCGCGACGTCGCCTGCCTGAGAATCTCAGCGGCCTCACTCATCTCAACCATAAAAGTAGACTGCCCACGGCTAAGATCATCGCTAGCGCCGACTCGGGTGAATATGCGGTCAAATATCGGCATCTCCGCTTCCCTGGCGGGAACCCAACTGCCTGCCTGACACAATATTGCAGCAATTGCCGTCTGGCGCATAACGGTAGACTTGCCGGCCATATTAGGTCCAGTAATGAGGAGCTGACTTTTGCCTTCATTCATAAAGACGTCATTTGCCACGTAATCATGACGACCGACAAACTTCTCAACCACAGGATGACGGGACGCCTTCAAAGTAAGCCTGCGTGGACGATCGGTCAAAACTGGGCGAACATAATTTTCTTTTAAAGCTAGCCAGGCAAAGCCCTGCAGCATATCAAGCTCACCAATAGCCCTAGCCGCTTTCATCAGACCATCACGGAACGGACGGAGTTTCTCAAGCAACTCAAGATAAAGTCTGGACTCACGCGCAACCGCCTGATCACTGGCGTTCGACAATGTGTCATCCAGATCCTTAAGCTCAACGGTAGTGTAGCGTTCTCCATTGGTCATAGTCTGACGCCGGATGAAATTAGACGGCACCCGCGATAAATTAGATTTTGTCACCTCAAAGAGTAACCCATAAGACTTGTGCGATTTCACCTTCAGACTAGTAATACCAGTCTCTCGGCGCACCGCGTCCTCATAGGCCTGAACCCTTTCCTCACCATTCATGGTGAGCTGATTTTTCTCATCCAGAAACTTGTCATAGCCAGGTCTGAAGACTCCTCTTCCGGTTCCAAGGCCCTCCGGAAACTCCAGCAATACGTCATTAAGCACGACCAGGGCATCGGGAGCGGCCACCAGATCAGAGGAAATCCTGTTCAACGATGAGTCTGACTGGGAGAACTCAAGTATTTTTGGGGATAAAATATTTGCTTTTATCAGAGCTGATCGCACTTGATGTAACTCATGAGGACTTGCCGAGCCCGAAAGAATCCTCGTGGAGAGGCGGGCAAGGTCAGCGGTATTTTTAAGCTCTAAGCGAAGGTTGAGAAGCCTCTCCTCACCAGAATTCACGAGCTCTTCCACCGCCTGATGCCGGGCTGTAACAGCTTCAATCTTCGCAAGGGGATGCGCCAATGAATAACGAAAAAACCGGGCGCCCATTGGAGAAAAGGTTCTGTCGATGATTCGCGCGAGGCTGCCCTCGGCTTGGCGACGACGGCTCGTCTCAAATATCTCAAGATCACGGATAACCGTCTCTGACAGGGCGAATGAATCGGATTCTTCCAATGGGCTAACTCGCGTAAACTGATTTGTAGACGCCTTTAAACCCTCAAAATAAGCCAACAAGGCGGAAACTAGGGCGCCGCCCGCCTGAACAACACCGCACGGCTGCTGGCTAAGGTCCGCACCGCCAAATACTTTGGTCAGAATATCCCTCTGAAACGTCTCGTCTTTCATAGGAGCTTCGGGTAACGAATCAAGCCTAAGCTTGTTTTCGTGGGTCCACAGAGAAAGGCTTTTTTCAATCAAGGGCATCGCAAAGCGCCTGACCAAAACCTCTGAAGGCCGAAATTGCCTGACGTACCTCAAAAGCTGCCCGCGACCGATCGCTCCAAGCCTGAACTCACCAGTAGAGACGTCGACAGCGGCCAGAGCCTCCTCATCAGATCCAGGAATTTCCATCCATGCCAATAAATAGTTGGGCTGATCTTGTTCCAGGCCCTCAAGCTCGTCAATACTACCTGGAGTATATACCCGGGTTACACCGCGTCTAACGAGACCCTTCGCTTCAGAGGCATCCTCAAGCTGCTCACAAATCGCGACCTTGTAGCCGAGTTTTATGAGCTTCAGCCAATAAGCTTTGGCGCTATGGTGAGGCACTCCGCAAAACGGGATCTTAGTCTGATCACCCTTCTCACGGGCTGTTAAGACAACATCAAGTTTCGGAGCGACTTCCTCAGCGTCAGAGCCGAAAATCTCGAAAAAATCACCCATACGAAAAAACAAAATGGCGTCGCCAACGGTTTCTTTGATCTCGTAATACTGCCGAAGCATCGGGGTTAGTTTAGAGTTTTCCATGGTCATCTGATATGCCGCCCTTTAATCCGTGTTTAAAAAATGATTCCGACCGACAGGGTGTAGCTATCACCAGCCCGTAAATAGACTGGGCACCAAGCCCTTTAAGCTGGTCAATTTGTGTTCTCATAGTGAAGCCGGAAGTCATGACATCGTCAACCACAAGAATCCTTTTTGCCAGGGAAATTCTGTCTAAAATTGCGCTCGACCTGATAGAATTCATAGAATTTAATAGAGATTTTATTCGTTTTAGCCGTGACGGTGCAGGCATGCTATTTCGTCCAGCCCTTTTCCCGCGAAAGGGCCCTCCGATCCCCCTCCCCGTAAGAAAAGTGGCGCGGGGAAAACATGCTCGGGCGAACATCTCAGCCACATCAAAACGCCCTCTTACCCTGCCCCACAAACTTGCTGGTGCGGGACAAATAAGCGTATCGGGATTATCAAACTCAATTAGTTTCTCGACCGCGTACTGCCTGGCGAATCTCAGTAGAAACCCTAGCGCTACCGGGTCGTTTTTTATTTTTGATCTCCCGATAAGATCACGGATTAGACCCTGGTACTCAAAGATAATATAAACATCCGTTAAGTGAACAACCTCAGTCTTACCAAGGGCGCGACGACTGACCTCCTCCTCACAGGCGGCACAAACCGCGGGAGGACAGATGATAACTGGCAGCATGGATTCACAAAAGGCGCAGATCATGAGAGGGGTTCTAACACAAACTCCGAATCTCATCTATTGTCACCCGGCGACAAAAAACAGACCACTGTCAGTCGTGGTGATACGGCATACCCTTTAATATTGTCATAGCTCTGTAAAGCTGTTCCCAGACCAGCGTCCAGGCAAAATCACTCGGAATTGTTAAGGGCGAGAGTGACCATGTCTCTGACGCTACGGCACGGGTGGCATCATCAAAACCATAAGGAGGGCCGATGAGAAAACTGAGTGTCTTAATCCTTGGGTCATCAATCCAAACCTGAAGCTTGGCTGCCAGCTGTTGTGATGTCCAATGCTTGCCGCGCTCGTCCAAAAGAATCAAAAACTCACCGGGTGAGGGTGAGTAGAGAGGCACAGAATGCTTACCGGAATTTCGTTTGTCGCGACCAGCCTCGGCCCTTATCTCAAGCTCCTCGGTCTTTAAAAACGCACCAAGGCGCTTACGGTAGTCCCGGGCGATGGGAGCCAATCCGACTTGAGTCACTTTACCTGTACGAATAACCTGGAGTCTCACCGTTGGACGTATCAAGCGCCTTCGACGGGAATCGACCTGGCCTGTGGCCATAGCGAGTCAAGCGCGTAATAGTCACGAGCCGCGGTAAGAAAAATATGAACGATCAGGCTGCCATAATCCATGAGAATCCAATTGCCAACTTCCTTACCTTCCACAACGTAAGGCTTCACGCCTGAAACCTTGCGGCAGCGTTCATCAATTGCGTCTGCGATCGCGGCCGATTGCTTCTCATTGTCCGCGGAGCAAATCAGCACCGTGTCACACATATCTGTCAAACCATGGAC
The DNA here is from genome assembly GCA_947468665.1 of Oligoflexales bacterium. GTDB lineage: Bacteria > Bdellovibrionota_B > Oligoflexia > Oligoflexales > RGVZ01 > CAMDKS01. Next base: position 12,756 of record CANILH010000016.1, read on the forward strand.
GTCCATGAGAGAGACTCGTCCCGCTTTCTTGTCGACTGCCGCTGATGCCGCGATTTGCCCGATTTCACTGTTGCTAGCCATTTCAAACCTACCTTATGTGATGTGTCCCGATTCCCGGGGAGTGAATGAAGGAAGAAATCTCTACTTATTATCCTGATATAGACCAATATCTGAGATATAATCGACAACGCTCGCCGCGACGAGACCGTCAATCTTGCGCAGGCTTTCAGATGCCAAACGTCTCACCTCGCTGGACGAAACAGAAGCGGGCGCCCGATCCAGTACATAAACCGATCCTGCCCCGTCAAGGTCAAGCCGCATCTGTCCGGAGTCAAGACTTGTGCTGAAGCCGAGAGATGACACGACCCGCTTGGACAAATCAAAAGTATCCCCTGCCGTCATGGCCGGCCGCGGCAAAACGACCAGTGATGCGAGCTCGAGAATTCTCTTGGGATTCTTCCAGCGTGGAAATTCCGCCAATTGATCGGCCCCCAGCATCCAGGCGATTTTTGAGCCCGGATACTCGCTCACAAGCGCCTCCAAAGTCATATAAGTATAATTTGGGGACGGAAGATCCTCCTCAATTGAGGATACGTCGACATTAGGCAGCTCGTCACAAGCGACGACGGCCATCGCCACACGGTCAACAAACGGAGTCTCCACTGCCTTAACTTTGCCTGAAGAAGCGGGCAGCACGGCACCTGGCACAAGAATTATTTGGGCTTTTGGAAACGCCTCACGAGCGATCTTGATCGCCTCCATATGCCCGACGTGAATCGGATCAAAGGCGCCGCCAAAATAAATAATAGAAGGAGACTCTTTCATGCGCGTTTTGCCTGTGTGCCGAAAGCTCGACCATCAGATAATGCCGTGGAAAAATCAAGCATGCCGTGGTTTTCAATACCAAGGGCCGCGGCCGACATGAGACCCTTGACAACAGGAAGCCTGCTCGCCAATTCCGCCTCAAAGCGTCGACTCGCAGTCTGGACCATGTCGAAAAGACCCTCTTTAAGCTCAACTAAACCCGACTGGGAAACACCTGAAATCAAAAACACGCGATGCCCCTGATCCGAGACGGCCTTTTTAAGCGCGGCAAGGCGCTCCGTGCCATCTTCCTCGCCATCAGCCAAGTCACACTTATTAATGACAACGACTGATTCGCGTGACGCGAGAGTCTCCTGATAAGCGGCAAGCTCTGACCGCAGAAGATCCAAAGTCTGTAATGGATCACTACCGTCAATTGGAAACGAGTCTACAATGTAGGCGATAATTTTGGTGCGCTCAAGGTGACGAAGAAACTCGTGGCCAAGGCCTTTGCCCTCACTTGCTCCTTCAATCAAACCAGGAATATCAGCCATTACAAAGGACTGAAGATTAAACTCGCCGCGCTCTTTAAGCTCGACGACGCCAAGCTGCGGCTCAAGCGTCGTGAATGGGTAATCCGCGATCTTTGGCCGCGCCGCCGACAGAACACTTAGCAATGTGGACTTACCCGCGTTGGGAAGACCGGCGAGGCCTACATCAGCCAAAAGCTTCAACTCAAGTCTGAGCGTCAGCTCCCGCCCATCTTGTCCCGCCACATATTCATCTGGAGCCTGATGAGTTGACGATACAAAACGCAGGTTACCAAAGCCGCGGCGACCGCCATCGGCGATAACCTCCCTCTGGCCGGGGACCAAAATCTCACAGAGAAGGCGGCTCGTTGTCGCGTCATATATTTCAGTTCCAAGCGGAACATAGATCTCAGTGTCCTCACCACAACGACCAGTTTTACCGCTTGTTCCGCCTCTGACGCCATTTTCGGCCACAAACCGACTTTTATAACGGACCGTACTAAGCGTATTCAGCTGGGGAGCGGCAACAAATACAACATCGCCGCCATGACCGCCGTCTCCACCATCAGGACCAAGACGCGGCATGTTTCGAGCCGTTTTAAAACTCACCAAGCCATTGCCCCCTTTTCCGGAGGCGATAAAGATTTCAGTTGAGTCGATAAATTTCATACTTGGCACCTAATATTGCTTGTTTTTTAAACAGACCGTGAGTACTAAAAAGCGCCTTTGCTTGTGTTGCAAGCCCAAGGCGCTTTCTTGAGTAACCACCGGGAGCTATCAGCCCTCAGCGACTACAGAAACCTGCTGACGATCTTTGCCTTTGCGCTCGAACTTGACGACGCCGTCAGCGATAGCGAAAAGGGTAAAGTCACTGCCACGACCAACATTATCACCAGCGTGGAATGTACTTCCAACCTGACGAACGATAATATTGCCAGATACTACTTTTTGACCGCCGTAGACTTTCACTCCGCGATACTGCGGATTAGAGTCACGACCGTTCCTGGAACTACCACCAGCTTTTTTGGTTGCCATTGTTTACTCCTTCAAACTCAGACCGAGATCTTGCCGATCTGGATGGTTGTCAGCGCTTGCCTGTGACCGCGCGTACGTTTGTAATTCTTACGTCGCTTATACTTGAGAATAGTGACTTTTTCGCCCTTAAGATGTTCTTTAATTGTCGCGGCGACTTTAGCGCCTTTGACAAGAGGAGCACCTACAAGAACTTTAGCGCCACCAACCAATAGAATTTCGTCAAAGGTAACTGTCTCACCAGCATTCGCCGCTAAGCGATTAACTGTTATAACGTCGCCTTCTTTGACTGTCCACTGGCGACCGCTGGTTTTGATAACTGCGTACATGATATTCTCCTAAAACGCTCGCTTCGTAAAACCGCCTGGAAAGCTTGATCTATATAGTCTTTGCCCACCAAGAGAGGGGGCAATATGGTTCAAAGTGATGCCTAATGTCAAGGCCAAATCCATCACACCGTTAAACTTTGCGTTTCCCATACCCAAGAGGCCTCAAAGGGGCTGAGAATTTCCCCCTGATCTGCCACAATAAGGGAAAATCCAAGTCGCAAAAGGCGCTCCCATCCAGGACAAATTTATGAATGATCGCAGCTCTTTATCTCCCTCTACCCAGTTTGTTCACCATAAGCGGGTAAACCTTCCGAAGGGAAACCTCCCTCTTGTAAGCCCGATCTACCAAAGTGTCAAATTCACGCCCGCGAATATGTCTCAGTTGAGGGCCATTATGGGGGGGCGGGACATTGGCTACCTCTATTCAAGAATCAGTAATCCAACGGTCAGAGAACTAGAGACCCTTCTGGCGGAGTTACAGGGACGAGAAGACGCCATCGCTGCGGCCAGTGGAATCGCCGCCCTCACAGCAGTCGCCATGACATTTCTCACCACAGGCGACCGTGTTGTCGTCTTCACGGAGTCCTATAAACCGACAAGATTTTTATTAAGTGGCATTCTCTCCCGCTTCGGAGTTGAGACAATCAGGCTCTCTAGAGATGACTACGATAAATTTGAGGCCATCTGTCAGGGCGCGAAACCGCCAAAGGTGGTCTTTCTTGAGTCCCCTACAAATCCAACACTAAGAATACATGACTTGCCGCGAATCATTAAAACAGCGAAGGCGGCTCACTGCCTGACTGTATTGGATAATACATTTGCCGGGTTTTTGGAACATCAGGCCTTTGATATCGATTTATTTGTCCATAGCCTCACGAAACAAGCCTCCGGTCATAGTGACGCCATGGGCGGAATTATTATCGGAAAGCGGACCCTAATAGACAAACTTTTTCCGGTCGCGATGACCCTTGGAGGTTGCCTTGATCCCAATAGCGCCTGGCTCATTTTACGCGGCATGAAAACTTATGGCCTTCGCACCGCTGAATCCTCAAGGCTCGCTATTGAGATCGCTACGTGGCTCACAACGCAGACCTGGGCTAAAAATATCCGCTATCCCGCACTTAAAACCCATCCAGATCATGAGCTCTGGAAAAAGCAAAATAGAAGCGGCGGATCAGTTATAACGTTTGATCTCACATGCGCCGACAAAGATGTCGACAAATTTTTTGATAATTTAAGACTTTTCTCGGTCACTCCAAGCCTTGGATGCGTGGAGTCTCTCGCCGTGCCCTGCCTTATGCTCTACGCGGACGATCTTCCGCCTGAGGAGGCCCTGGCAGCGGGCATTAGTCTCCAGACCGTGCGTCTTGCGATAGGGATCGAAGGCCTGGATGATTTAAAGGCAGATCTTCTCCAGGCGGCGGCCAAAACAACCGGTCAATAAGGAATAAAGTGACATGCCATTCGCGAAAACCCCTCACGGAAAAATTTCTTACAATATCAAAGGTCAGGGCCCCGCCGTTGTCCTCATAAGAGGTCTTGGCTGCTGGTCTGTGCACTGGCACGGCTGGGATGACATGCTGGCAAAAACCTGCACGGTCATAACATTCGATAACAAGGGGCTTGGACTTACTACGAGCCCCATGCTCCCTTGGCATTCCGTAAAGGAGATAGCCGATGATATCGCTATTATTTTAAAATCCGAGCGTCTCGATTCGGCACACATCGTCGGTACGAGCCTTGGCGGAATGATCGGCCTGAAGTTTGCTCTGGAATATCCCGCTATGACTCAGTCTCTTAGCGTTATCGGATCATCTGTTGGTCGAAGCGGGCACATGAGAATATCCCTGCCAGCCATTAGCCTTCTATTGAGATCGCCTTTCATGCCAGAAACCTATCACGACGAATTGGCAGACCTCCTGACATCTCCCAAGACGTCATTAGAGAAGCGGCGAAAACTCGCCGACAATTTCCGGAGTGAGGATAAAAAACAAAAGCGGCCAATAGCATCGGTTTTGGCGCAGCTTATCGCGGCTCTCCGCTTTAACCGTTGGGAGCGTCTAAAACACATTGAATGCCCGACACAAATTATTGTCGGCAGACACGATCAATTTGTTCCAAAAGGAAATAGCCTATATTTGCATGCCAAGCTCCCCGGCAGCACATTAGTCGAGGTACCAGATGCGGGCCATGACCCCCATGTGGATCGGCCGGAACTTATGACCAAAATTATCGCAGACTTTGTGGCCGGTCACGATCACAGCGCCAGAACGTAGGTTGGGAAATGACCGCCAAGCCCATTGACAGCGTATGCATAGCCGCCACTTCAGGACTTCTCAAGGGATTTTCGACTGTTGAGGCATTCGCGGAAAGAATCACACTTCCCGGTAAAAGGAATCGCCATTGAAAGTGACTGGCACACGGAGCAAACAGCCGTGACGGAAATTAACTTAGGCACACTCAGAAAAACCCGCGTCTCAGGGAAAGTGACTCCCCTGGCGGACCGCCATCACGGCACCTATAAAAGTCATCACGTTTAAAAGCTAAATCACAGAAGATTAAGAATTCTGCCGCTCTCATCCACGTCAATTTTTTCCGCCGCTGGTCTTTCAGGAAGCCCGGGCATTCGGACAATATCGCCAGTCAAGGCAACCACAAACCCAGCACCAGCGGCAATCTCAATGTCTCGGACCGTAATGGTGAAATCTTTTGGGCGGCCGAGTGCCTTTGGGTTATCTGAAAGAGAATTCTGGGTTTTGGCCATACAAATCGGCAAAGCTCCGAACCCGTCTTTCTCGGCGCGTTTTATTTTTGACTCGGCCTCGTTGGTAAATGAAACCTTGCTCGCTCCGTAGATCCTGCGGGCAATGCTCTCGACTTTGGAGGCAATAGAACTTTCCAAATCATAAAGGGATTTAAGACCTGACGCAGAGCCAACTTTAGCGGCTATCATGACTTTTTTCGCGAGATCAAGGGCACCGTCGCCGCCTTTCGCGAAAATATCCGCCGTCGAGCACAAGACACCGTTGGACTCACAATATTGATGAACGACCGCTAACTCAGCCTGCGTATCTTCTCCACGCTGATTGATGGCGACGACCACCGGCTTTTCGAAGTTTTTAGCGGCATCCAGATGCGCCTCAAGATTAGCAAGACCGCGTTCTACCGCGGAGACATCAGGTAAACCGAGATCGGCCAATGCCATGCCGCCATGCATTTTAAGAGCTCTTACCGTGACTACGATGACAAACACCGCTGGGTTAAGTTTTGCCGAACGGGCTTTGATATTAAGAAATTTCTCTGCCCCGAGGTCAAAAGCGAATCCTGCCTCAGTTACAGCCCAATCACCGTGAGCCATGGCCATTCGGGTGGCCAGGACCGAATTGCAACCATGGGCAATATTAGCGAAAGGTCCGCCATGAATGAACGCCGGTGTTCCCTCCTGAGACTGCACAAGGTTAGGCATGATAGCCTCATTTAAAATAGCCATCATGGCACCTGTGATGCCGATTTCTTTGGCGAGGATGGGCTGATTAAGGCGGTCATAGCCAATTAAAATGCTATCGATTCGTTTTCTGAGGTCCGCGCGGGATTCAGCCAGACACAAAATCGCCATGATCTCACTGGCGGCTGTAATATCAAAACCTGACTGGCGGGGTGTGCCGCCGACGGCTCTACCGCCAAGACCTGACACCATATTCCTGAGACTCCTGTCATTCATATCAAGGACTCTTTTCCAGAGTACCCGTAGGGGGTCTATCCGGGAGTCCCCGAAATGAATGCGGTTATCGATGGCGGCTGCGAGCAAATTATGCGCGGCGGTGATCGCGTGAAAGTCGCCTGTAAACTGAAGATTAATAGAATCTGACGGTTCAAGCCTGCATTTCCCACCGCCTGTCGCCCCACCTTTTCGCCCAAAAACTGGACCCATGGATGGCTGACGAAGGGCTAATACGGCCTTTTCACCAAGTTTTTGGAGCCCTTGTGCAAGCCCAATCGATGTAGTGGTTTTTCCCTCACCCGCCGGGGTCGGAGTCATGGCTGAAACCAATATAAGTTTACCCTCTGGGTTTGTGCCCCGGTCAGCCAACGCCTCAAGCCTTATTTTTGCCTTATCCCGGCCAAAAAGCTCAACGTGAGACTCAGAGATATTTAGACTTTTCGCGACTTCAATGATGGACTTCATGGTCATAGAGGACGTCACCTTTTGGGCTAAAAACGAACATGTAAGAAGGGCTGATACTACATAATCGCCCTGCCTTATCAAGCCCCCTCTTATGCTCCATTGACCCGAAGAACGAAAATCACCGGCCTGTGGTGGGATCTTATTAACTGATAGCCCCCCAGACCCCGGTGATTCCTCCCAGAATGTTCTGGCTACAATCTGCAAGCCCCACTTGGAGTAAATGCCCACTCCATCCTGAGAGACGCGCCCACCTGCAGCTCATCTGGAATCACAGGAGCAGAGGATGAGTACGGCGAGACCAATTCTCCGGCAAGTTTGTAGGCGTAGCTATACTCCGGAGACGTCAGGCTCACGAGCCTCAAATCTATAAATCCACAGCGCGATTGAAGCATATGAAGCTGTTCCTTAGCGTCATCAAAGGCCAGCCCTTCAGCAGTGTCTCTAAGCTGCCGGGAGGTTTCTGGAAATAGACGAAACTCAGGTCGACCCATTTCCGCGTATGTCTGAGTTGCCGCGCCGGCGTCAATCCCACTGGTTCCGTTAACCGCGACAATCAATTTATCCTGCAAATCCGGCAGATCAGCAATGCGCGTCATTTGAATCTCGAGATGATTCTCCGAACGCCACTTCATCTCACACAGTACGTGAGTCTCCACGCCGACCAAAGTTGTCTCAGTCTGAATAGTATTGGCTCCGCCTGTGGCTGTGACCTTATCTTTCGCGTCCTTTTTAAAGCCCTGAAGGACCGCGACCGCGGCATTGGCCAGTTTCGCGTTAGCGGCGGCGGCTTCCTGGGACGTATTGTAGCAAATTGACGTGATCGCTAAGCTATAGGAGACATACTCCGGAGCGGAGGAAGCACCCCCTGTGCCAGTTAGAACAATCGTCCCCGGTTCCGCTAACGCGGGAGCCGCCGCGGAAATGAAAACAGCCATAAACAGCAATCTACCTTTGCGATTCATAATATTTCTCCAAAAAAAATTCGCCGTTAATTCCACGCGCCTCGCGGGGATTAAGCTACCCCAAGCAAAAATCCAGCCAGCTTCTGAGGAACGGCCAACTAACCATTTTGAGCGCCTTTAAGCCTGGATTGCCAGCTACCGACAAATCGCTTCATTGCGACAATTTGAGTGTTGTGACACAAATTGCGGGACTTATGACAAATAAAATCCCGCGATTGACCCGCGGGATTTTACCTTTTTGCTAAAATGTATCCAGAGCCAGAATCAAGTTACCTGGAAAAATTCGAGCACTGAAAACTAAACTCTCCACTCGCGTCACTTGCCGTCACCTGGATAAGCGCTGTCTTCGTGTTTTTGATCTTACGAAATGCCACAACGTCGCCGGTGCCAATGCCGATTGTCTCAGGAAACTTATCCCGAACCATGATCAGGTTCTCGTTGGCAGCCAGCCTCAGAGCCAGTCGCGGGAGCTTTTCCCTCACAAGGTCATGGGGAGCCCAGGTGACATGAAAAGAGACTATGTCGTCTTTCTCACTCAGCTCACAGGTCAGTCCAGCCCCTCTCGCTGTGACGCATTTAGCGTATGAAGCAAGTCCCTGTTCCGACATTACGGATTTCATTACCTGAATATCATGAGAAAAATCACTGGCACTTTGTTGATGGACTGCCAGGAAATCGATTAGCTTCTTGTGAGAGTCGTCAAAATTAAAAGTGGAGCTTGAGGCCGATGTCCCGCCTGAGAGAAATCCTCCGTAGGAGTCATCAATACTGCCAAGAGCGGCAAGATTTGTGAGGTCATTCTGAGTGTAGCCCCCTGAAATTGTCTTCCCAGAGGCTTGTTGTACGTAAGCCATGTGAGTATCTCTCAAATCCTGAGCGGAAAGTTTTGACAACTCATAGACGGCAGCCTCGACTGAATGAACTGATTCATTATGAGTAAAAACATCCTGCCCTGACATCAGAAGAATATTAAGACAACTTCCTGCTACCTGCCCCTCAGCCGCACGTGACTGAAGGTCAACCGCAGACATGAGCTCCCTATCGCCGGCGCGGTTTGGCACGGCACCCGCTCGGTTTTGGGCCACGGCGTTGGTTTTGGACCCACCGCAAGATGTTATCCATACGGGCAATAGTATGGCGAATAATTTGAACACGTTTTTTATTTTTTTAGCCTTCATAGGTATTCTCCTTTTTGTAAGATTATTTTTTAAATGGCACATCACAGGTATTGGTCACAGTGACATCCACCACGTCGACCCTAGTCCTGGTCTCTAATCGGGTTGTACGCGTTTGGTTTTGACACATAATGCTTCCTTTATTTCGATGCCGAATTTCGGGAACCTCCTGGCATACACGGGGAATGAGGCCACCCCCGACACAAACTTCCTTTTTGTAGATACACTCCTCAGCCGCATTATGATGGGAATTATCGACTACCGTCTCGCCCCCGTCACAAGCCGTATGATAACTCTCGACTGAGCCACCACAGGTAGTTTCATATGTTTTCAACCGCGGTGCGTCTCTGAAACCCGCGTCAACCTCCACCTGATAATCTACGGCTTGGTTTCGTTTTTCGGCGTGTAGTCCACAAATCTCGTCTTGGCGTGGCCCGACACCAACCGAGTCGTCGTTGGGAAGCACCAGCCGCGCGCACATCAATACGATCCGCCCACCTGAGTCCGAGAGACGGGCAGAGTAGATGGCCGCCTTAGGGTTCCTCGTCAGCTCCTGGTTGAGGACCGCTCCGATTTTGATGACTGCCGGCGGCAATCTTAAGTCCACTCCGTCGACCTGCCACTCGACTTTCATCGCGGGAATTTTTTCCCGCACAAAAGAATCCGCGGGATTCCAACGGACAGAGAAAAGAACTCTATCGCCTGGACTAGGTGTAGCTGAGCAGTCAACGCCGACATTTTCAGTCAGGTTCAATTCGGCGAGTTTTGCCGATGTTTCTGGCGCGGCAACGGACTCAAATGCCGTAATGCTACCGTCAACATAACTTACGGCATCGGTTCCGAGGCAGTAAAACTTGCGAAGAAGAACCGCGTCCTCACCCGCGAACGTCTCAGAAGCCTGATACCCATCGGCAGGCTGGCCCCACGCCTGAAGAAAGTGCCCTTGGCCTGGCGGAAAAAGGCGACCTAAGAACGCGCCAAAAGTTTCACCGTCACTCGCATTGCCCCCATCTTTAATAGCAGCTTTCAGAAGTGATGTGATTGCCTTGTTTGAGAAAGAGCATATGAACGCGCGGTCTCGCACAAGATCTGAAAAGCTGAGCCCAGATTTAAATCTCAGGCCGGTCGGGTTGTCGGTGATTTGTTTTTCAAGTGTTTGCCTCGGAATACCCATGCTTTCTGCGTCCGTGAAACTCCGGGGCATTTTCGCGACGTCAGCCTCGGAAACCATCGGAACGGCCTCCACAGGCGCATTTACGAGCGGGGCCGGAGGCGGCGCTGACCTCTTTTCTTTAAGAATCCCGCAAGCGGCGACGCTCACGATCACAGCTCCAACTAAAATACTTATTTTTACGTCCTTCATCTTAATACTCCAAATCCTCTAAAAATTTTTATTTGAGCACCATGCTCGCGCTAATCTTTAGCAGCAGTTCTGAAAAAGCAGTTGCACGTGGTTGCGGTTCGCGAAGAAAAACCAAAAAAAAGACGCCAAAAAGACGCCAAGTCAATTTTGTCACTGCCAGGGGAGGTCTGGGAAAATCGGCCTATAGTCCCAAATTGAGGGGTTCTTATTTTAAAAAATATCCCTGTATTTTCGAATAGTTAATTATATCTATATTATAATATTTGTAATGTCATAAAAGTTAATATATACCGTGCTCGTCTATATATAAGGAGTAATCCGCCATGACCCTGCGTCTTCATGATGTTGAAGTGCCCGTCAGCGAGATTCCAGCTAACCTCCTGCTCAATAAGCAGATTGCGTCGTTGCTGGAAATCCCCGAAAGCGCCATCAAGCGTCTTCATATCAATAAAAAGTCCCTCGATGCCCGTCGCAAGTCCCGGATCGTCTATCACTATCAGGTGGATGTTGACCTTGAGGACGAGGAAACCATTTACCAGGCCAAATCTTCGGTCGCGTCGATCGCTGACGCTCCTGTCACGGGTGATCCGCTTGATGGCATTCAGTTTGGTGATGTTAATTTCCGGCATAAGCCCGTTATCATCGGTTCAGGCCCAAGCGGAATCTTTACAGCTCTGACACTCGCTCACGCGGGCCAATCAAGTGTAATTGTCGAGCGCGGTGAGCCTGTTGAGCAACGAATTAAGACGACAAATAAACTGCGCTCCAGAGGGCAGTTTTCGGCGGAAAGCAATTACTGCTTTGGTGAGGGAGGAGCTGGAACATTTTCTGACGGCAAATTGACCTGCGGTCGAAATCATCCTTTGATCCGACATGTTTTCGACCGTTTCGTCGAGCACGGCGCTCCTGATGAGATTTTATACGACGCAAAACCACATATCGGCACTGATTACCTGATCCAGGTCGCAAAAAATATGCGCCTGCATCTGCAAAAAACAGGCACTGAATTTAAATTTGGACGCAGATTCGTGAATTTCCGCGATGGAGGTGACCACGCCCGCTATATTGTTATTCTTGATGATGGCCAGGAAATCCCGACCGATCACCTGATTATAGCGATCGGACACTCTGCGAGAGACACCTATCAAATGCTGCTCGACAAGGGATTGTCTATCGTCCCAAAACCATTTGCCATGGGCGCCCGTTTTGAGCATCCACAGGATGTCGTCAATAAAATCCAATTTGGAAGCTGCAAAATACCCGCCGCTGCTGAGTATAAACTTGCCGCGCAGTCAGGAGACCGGGGAATCTGGACTTTCTGCATGTGCCCGGGTGGACATTTAATGCCAACAAACGCCCAGGCAGAGCACCTGGCAATTAATGGAATGAGTTACCACGCCAGAAAAAGTGGTTTCGCCAATGCCGCTGTTGTAGTCAATGTCCTGAGAGAGGACTTCTACCGGGGCCACCCGCTCGACGGAATGCGTTTTCAGGAAAAACTTGAGAAGCTTGCCTTTCAAGCTGGCGGCGGAAACTATAATTCGCCGGCCCAAAAGCTCAAGGACTTCATCGCCGGACGGGAAACTAAAGGCGAAATCAAAAGCACCTATAAACCAGGCGTCACCAACGCCCGGCTTGACAAAATCATGCCTGATTTTATCGTCGAGGCTCTCCGAGCCGGAGTTAAGGAATATGATAAAAAAATGCGCGGATTTATTTGCGATGAAAGCGCCGTCGTTGGCATAGAAAGCAAGACGTCGTCACCTATTAGCATGATGAGGGGAAAAGACCTGCAGTCTGTCAGCCATCCCGGGATATTTCCCTCAGGCGAGGGCGCCGGCTTTGCGGGTGGTATCGTGTCCGCTGCGCTTGATGGCGTAAAAACGGGCAGAGCTATTTTTGAGAATGTGATCGCTGCACGAACGACAGGTTATTTGGTACACTGAGTCTTTCCATTTTAAAGAAAGATCTCAGATGTCCCGTAATCACCCCAGGGTCAAAGCAAAGACCCCGTTCGACAAATATTTTATGTACACGCACTCTGTCCAGGGAGCCGAGCATGACGCGGAACTGCTCTGGAAAATGACTAAGAAAGTCTGGTCAGGTCCACTGCCGGCAAAGCCTATCCTTCAGGAAGATTTTTGCGCGACTGCGGCTCTATGTTACGAGTGGGTAAAACTTGGAAACAACCACCAGGCCGTGGGAGTCGATCTTGATGCTGATGCGCTGGCCTGGGGCGCCACTCACCACTCTGAATCACTGACCACGTCGCAAACCGGCCGCGTTCATATGATCCATGGCGACGTCCTCCATAATCACAAAGTTTACCCCCATGTAATCTGCGCCCTGAATTTTTCCTATTTTTTCATAAAGGAGCGTTCCGTACTCAAGCAGTATTTCACGGCCTGCCGGAAGACTCTGGCAAAAAATGGTTTACTCATTCTGGACGCCTTTGGCGGCCCAGACTACCTCATGTCCCACATTGACCGTAGACGGAATACTGAAGAGTCATTTACTTATTGGTGGGAAGTAGAGACGTTCGACGCGATTTCCCACCAGATCAAATGCCATCTCCACTTTAAGCGTGATGGCGAGGCAAGACGCGACAGAGTGTTCTCCTACGACTGGAGACTTTGGAGTCCACCCGAGATAATCGATGTTTTACGCGAGTCTGGGTTCAAAAATGTTCAGTTTTGGGCCGAGGGCCTTAACCGCATGGGTCGCGGAAATGGGATTTTTAAGCCCATTAAATCTGAAAAAGAATGCTCTACCTGGATCATTTATCTTGTGGCGAAATAAATTGCCTAGCTAAACCTTGTTTTGCCTAGCTCTCAGAATATTTCCACCTCTAACCCACTGATTTTCACCAGTCCGATCTCTGGCACGAATAATGCTTTACCAATGGTGAGGGCCTATTCGTTGGTCTTCGGAACTTTGGAGAGAAACTTTAGTGAAACCCTTGATGGGACAAGTTCAGAACCAGGCACACCTTGATGATCTAATAGGGTCACCAAAGGTTAAGGGAGGCAATTTCAGCCGGCCTGGGCAAAACGTGTCTCCATCATCAGAAAAAAATAGCCCGGCCCCTTCTTTTTCCGACATGCTCCTCTCGACTATCAATAAAAAAACTCAGCAGGATCAAAAAAAACCAGATCTTAAAGCCATAAATAATCGGGATGTGACGCCGAAAATTCCTGATGAGCCACGCCGCGTCGACCGTCCTGTCCCGAAATCAATGGCTCCTGACAAAGACCCGCGACCCACCGCAAAGGCAAATAACACGCCTGACGCGATGCCTGGTGTACCAAGAGAATTAAGTCGGACCGACATTCCTGAAGCCGACAAGCTCTCACAAACCCCGTCACAGTCGATCGTTGAGCAAACATCAGGGGACGCCAAAGCGGCACTTGCGCCCCTTAAAAAGCAAGTCAGTGGTAAGGCTGGATCAGAAAGCCTTCTGAATGGGAATGCGGTGTTGGCATTCGTCGCCGGACGCCTTGATAAACTTGACCCGGACACGCTACCCTCCGTCATCTCCGGCAGCACTCTCATCAAACAGGCGATGTCATCTGGCGATATCGCAGAATTTATGCAAACACCGATGACTATCGCTGATTTGGCGAACATGATGGAACTTGATCAAGGTCTTCTGAATAGGGCCGCAGCAAATGGGCTTGACCCAAGTAGGCTCGTCAGTCCCAGAGATTTTGTCAACGCCCTTGGCCTTGACGCGGGCCGCGTTACGGCCGAGCTCACCATGCTTCAACAAAAATTGCCGGTTGACGGGATTAAATCCTACATTGAACGCGCTAAAGCGCTGGCGTCAAAAGCCGTCGCTTCACAAGACGCGGCAGACTCACTGAGCCCACAAAAACAGAATTCTGATACCCGCGATTCGATGCCAGGCATCAAGCCCGCCACTTCGCTGCCCGACGGCATCTCGTCAGCCATCGAAATCCCGGTTCCAATCGAGCTGTCAGGCCAGGTTGTCGCGGGGCCAATGGCCGCAATGAACGCTCCCTCCCAGGCGAGCGCTAACCTGAATTTCTCGAATAAGTTCGCGGCGAGTTCGAAATCCACCGGCATCCCCCTGGTAAACCCTTCCAAACCAGCAATAAGTGAGGATCCAGCGGAGATCCTTATTCGTCAGGCCAGAGCAAGCGGGCAAAGCATCATAAAACAAGACATCACAGTTCGTCCTGAGCTGCTCAGTGAGCTTGCTATGCCACTGGATATTACTAAAGATCAATCAGGCACAGGTCTCAAAAACGACTTTGATTCCTCAAAATTACCTCTTATAGGTGACGAAAATAGTCTTCTTTATGGAAAATTCCCTGACCTGTCTCTGGAACTGAATACTTCCGGCGCGAATATCACGAAGGACCCCTTTGCGGCAATCGGCCAGATGATGGACTCAAATTCAAAAATCAATATTAACTTCGGCGGCGATGGACTAACCCAAAGATCACTTCAAGAGCATTTGTTGGCTAACGGGCTCGACGCGGACTCCTATAAAAATGCGCCGTTGACTGACTCAACATCAATAGTTTCCGACAGAGTTATCAAACCCACTGAGGGTCAAAGCGGGCTCGATTACCTGACTGATTTTAAATTAGACGTCGGACTTAATGTCGCCCGCGAAAATCTAAATGCCGCGACGCAGGCCACAACGATCGCCGGAAGCTCGTCGTTCACAGAAAGTGATCGCGGCGAACAAGACACCTCTCAAGATTTTTCAGGTCAATTCTCTGACCATGCGGGTGACATCGCATCAGCTATGGCTAAAGGGGCCACAAATACACGTGAGGCCGAGGGAGTTTTTTCCGATAAACTGGCCAATGCCCCCAAAACTCATAACGCCAGTCCCATCGCGGCGAAAATCCTGGGGCACGCTCAAATGATGTTGAAAAATGGTGGTGGCACAATGAGTGTAAACGTGGAAGCCCCCGGAATTGGTAAGGTAGATGTCGCCATTAATCTTATTAACAATCAACTGGACATTCGCATTATTACAGCCTCAGACCAGGCCCGTGATATGATCTCTAGGGAGATAACAGGGCTACGTGACGGATTGGCCCAACAGGGTATAAATCTGCGCGGGCTAGAGATCGGTAAAGCGGGCGAGACGCCGTCACGGCATTTTTCGGGTCAAGGGCAACAGCAGTTCGGACAGGGGGCACAGGATCAGCGGGCAACTTATAACGACATGAAAGAGTACGTTCAGTCGTTTAAGAACACCTACAACCCGCGAGCGACCTCCGAAGTCACTTCCAGCGTTCCGGCATCAACCCGCTGGATGAACAAGGAAAATTCCCTCATGGGCGGCCGACGCCTTGAAATCCGCGTCTAACTGATATCTCCGAGCCGGTCGGGCGAATGCTTGAGCACTAAGGAGGAATAGTTATGGCAATGTCTGGAAAACTTCAGTCGCAATTCGCGCCGATTGCGCCTCCAAACTCATTTGAGTTTAATAAACTCGACGTCGCCGAGAAGGGCAAAGTCCAGGATAAGGACGCTGAGCCTGAGGTTGATTTTAGAAGCCTCCTGCAGAATTCGAACTCGGACACCTCAAGAGAGCGCCTCGCGAAAAAATCCGGCGACTTGAGCGCCGCGAAAACCGACGAAGAATTCCGATCCATGCTCGCGGAAAAATCAAACCCGAAAAGAGTGCCAAAAAACACGCTTGGTAAAGACGATTTCATGAAATTATTTATCGCTCAGATGCAGTCACAGGACCCTTTGAGCCCGCAGGATTCCAGCCAAATGGCAGCGCAAATGGCCCAATTTAACGGCCTTGAGCAGATGATGAACGTCAACAAAACTCTTGAGACAATGCTCCAAAGTCAGACCGCTGACCGTGTCGTTGGCATGGTCGACTATATCGGAAAAGAAGTCGACATCAGCAGTGGCATGCTCAAATGGAACAAAAATAAACTCACAAAAAGTAGCTTTGAGGTTGAGCAACCGTTGTCTAGCGCGTTTATCGAGGTTCGGGACTCATCGGGACAGGTCATATCACAGCAAGATCTGGGCAGCCTGATGCCAGGAGAGCACAGCGTTAAATGGGATGGTAAACTGAAAGACGGAACTCCCGCCAATCCCGGAATCTATCACTTTTCGCTCATTGGCAAGGGCGTTGACGGTCAGGAAACGCCAATTCCGATCAAAGGAAAAATCAAAATTACAGGGGTTGACCTTAAGGTCGATGGGGGCGCATTTTTCACTGAGCTTGGAAAAATCGGCATTAAAGACGTGGCAAGTGTTGGCCTCCAGGGCTACGAGGATGGCAGGACAAACATGGTGCCTGCCATCGAAAACACTATTAAAGCGCAAGCCAATCCTGTCGACCAGTACGCGGATGAAACTTCTGATGTCTCCAACGCAGTCGAGGAGGCCGCCGCTCAAAACACCATGCCCGGCGACCTCGCGAATATGATTGACGCCTCGCAACTTGGAGCATCAGCAACTCAGGCCCCACAGGTCGCCAGATCAGAGCCCGGAATCGAGCCTTCATCGCCGACAATCTCGTCCGAAAGTCCGGGCAACCTGAATATCCCCGTAACTATCGCGCACTAAAAAGGTAAAAATGGCTTCCCCTAAATCAAGCGGCACGGCAACATGCCTTCTATCCGCACTGTTAGCCCTTTCCTCGGCAGCCGAGACTGCTAAAATTCGGGGGGAGCTACTAACCGACGGTTCACCAGAAAAAAGAAAGACGATCATCTCAGTGGAACCAGATGATCATAAGGTAACGGTTTGCCCGGGCCCCCGGGTCAGCGAGCTCATGCAGCTTGCGGGTACTGTTGTCACTTTGACCGGACAAATTCGACAGGTTGCCTCAGCGAAAGACACCTGCCTTGCCGTCGACAGCTTTGAGATCCATGAGATCGCAAAAGGCCGCCCGGCATTTATCGGCGATCTTAAAATGATTGAGAAAAATAAATATGTGATTACCGGAAACGGCGGGAAATCCTGGACTCTTTCAAAAATCCCTCCAGGACTAAAAGATCTGGTAAATACCAGGATCATCTGCGATCTTGTTGCCAGTGACTCCAAAGGCGAGACAACGTGGCTCGTCGCGCGCGCTTTCAGTATGCCTGCGCCACCGTAATAATTATTCCGCGCTCACATCAAAAGATGACTCCTGGAGCGCGGCGATCGTCATCTCACCGTGTTTAAAATTCACGGTGAGTCCCCATCGATCAACTATCTCCTGGAACCAGTCCCTCTCCTCCTCCAAAATCCAGTCCCTGATATCCTCACGAACCCGAACTTGAAGAAGGGTTCGACCAGTTTGATTGTGTACCCGGGTGATCTCCCTGAGAAGATCGTGCGCCTCCGTGACCACGCTTTTCACCTTGCCGCGGCCATCACAGAGAGGGCAATCCTCAAGAAGAAGGTGCTCAAGAGAGTCGCTTGTTCTCTTGCGGGTCATCTGTACCAATCCTAACTCGCTAATCTTCAGGACATTGGTACGGGCTTTGTCATTTTTCAACTCGTCAATCAATGCGTTAAAGACCCTCTCTCGATTCACGGGGTCCTCCATATCGATAAAATCGATAATGATGATGCCACCAATATTGCGAAGCTTTAACTGTGCCCCGACCTTTCTGACGGCCTCAAGATTGGTCTTTAGACACGTCTCCGATGCATTGGTCCGTCCTACATATCGACCGGTGTTAACATCAAAAGACGTCAGCGCCTCTGTCTGATCAACAATCACGTAGCCGCCACTTGGCAAATCGACTTTTTTGCTCAGTGCGCGGCCTATATCCATCTCAATCCCATAAACATCAAAAATCGGGGTCGCCCCGGAGTAAACCTCGAGCCTCGAGTCGGATCCAGGCGACGTCAAGTTCAAAAGCCTACTGACCTTGTCGGCGAGCTTTTGGTCATCAATTACAATTTTTCCGATATCCTCAGAATACTGCTCGCGGATAATCCGCTGAGTCAGATCCAAATCACGATGTAGGATTGATGGTGCTTTTGACGACGCAAAGCGCTCCTGTACGTCATTCCAAAGGGCGATCAGATACTCAAGCTCTCTTATCAGGACATCTGCAGGAACCCCACGTGCCGCCGTTCGTAAAATTACCGCCATATTCTCGGGCTTTATGGGCTCAAAAACCGATTTCAAACGAGCTCTTTCAACCGAATCGTCGATTTTTTTGGACACTCCAATGTGATTAAAATAAGGAGAGAGAACTAAATACCGACCCGGGAATGTAATAAACATAGTCAACCGGGCTCCCTTGTTACCAAGAGGCTCCTTGGACACCTGCACCATAACATCCTGCCCCTCACGAAGCAGACGCTCGATCGCGATCTTAGTCCATTTTAATTTTTTCTCAATTTCTTCGTGACTAAGATCCTCATTGGTCTCTGCCAGAAGATCACGACTACGCGCGATAAACTCATCACTCAAAACATCCGTAACATAAAGAAACCCACTTCTTAGCTCGCCGACATCCACAAAAGATGACTGCATGCCAGGGAGGACCCGCAAGATCGACCCTTTGTAGATATTCCCGACCAGAGCCCGGTCATTATGCCTCTCGATAAAAAGCTCCGCCACGCGCTCTTTTTCCATGAGCGCTATGCGGGTTTCCGCTAGGCAGTGATTGACGATTAGCTGTTTTTCGATCATGACTCACCGCTCATTGGGAAAATTATTAGTTATCGCGTCAATAACACGGGTTGTGGCTCCAGCCAAAGACTCCGCGAATAATCTCGTATTCTCACCGCGCGCGGCAACATCGCCCAAAAGGCCTGCCCAGTGTGTCTTCAACGTCTGCGCATCTGGCGCGGTGAAAAGCAAGCCTGCTTTATGGAGTGCCACCGCCTCCTGACTGTTTTGAAAATTAGTCCCCGAACTAACCGGAAGTCCCCATGCGGATGGCTCAAGCACATTATGAATTTTTCCGTGTACCGCGCCCCCGACCCACGCGAAATCGGCTACTCCATAAAGCTCGGAAAGCCGACCCATTTCGTCGGCAATAATCACCCGGGGATGCTCACCGGTAAACTCAAACTCGGCGTTTTCTATCTCGCTCAGCAGCTCACAGCTGAAATTAAGCTGCCTAATCCGTTCGAAAATTCTGGCCACATTTCCTGACGAGATGTCATGCGGAACAAGTAAAATTTTGACGCGCGCCAAGTCCTTATGACTTAGCGCCCCGGCCATCAACTCGATATCAGGCAAGTGAACGCTGCCCCCAATCAAAAGCAGGTCACATCCCGCGGGACGCCACCGCGTCCGGAACAATTCACGCTGGTCAGCCACGGTTAAGCGTTTCTGCCGCGATCTCTCGATGACCCGGTCAAACTTGGTATCGCCTGAAATCAGGATTTTACTCGCTGGTATCCTGAGCCACCTCTCAAAAAAGTCCTGATCAGACTGTGCCACCACGCAAACCAAATCAGCGAACGTAAATAACCAGGATTTTATACCTAAGTTAATTTTCTCCTGCCATTTTCCCTGCCTGCCCCATAGGGAAGGAACAACGGCATTAATAATCAGTACCTTACCCCACTGGGCGGCACTCCACAAAAACGCAGGCCACAGCTCATGGCGGACTACAAATGTTTTAGAGGGCCTGAGCGCGGCAAAGAGAGACCCCCAAAGAAACGCGTCATCAGGTGGTGACATTGACCATGATACCGGGTCTTTTCTGGCCCTCAAAAACTTCGATCCACTGACACTGAAGAAGAACACATGGCAAAACGTGTCCCCGCCCACGACCAGCCGGTCAATGACGGGCTTCGCCTGCTCATACTCGCCAGCTGAACTGCAGAAAAAAACCACACAATCGCCAAAACGCCGCCTCTCAGCGGCCAGCAAAATTGTCAAATCGCGAACTACAGGCCTTGCATCGACTTGCTCTTTGACCCGGTCGCTGACAAGTCTGACTGCATATGTCAAAGGCCAAACTACCCATCGCACTATCATGGTCCAGATAATTATCACTGCCTGAGTCGCGAGGTTACCCTTCATACCGACTCCTTTTGACAGAGGATGCCCGCTAGAAAGCGCGCCACCTCAAGCGTATCAATGGAGCGAAAACAAAGCTGGTCTCCATATCTGCAATAGTTCTTGCCATGCTTACTGCAAGGCCTGCATCCCAGTGCCGCGGAAAAAGCCCTGCTTTCCGCGCGCTGGGGCGGAAAGCCGAAAGCCTCGGACGTTGGGCCAAAAAGCACTGCCACTGGTTTACCTATGGCCTCAGCGATATGAGCAAGGCCACTGTCATTACTTAGCAGCCCTTGACACGCGGCTATGGCGGTCGCTGTTTGTTCGAGAGTCAACTTTCCGGCAACATTAAGTACAGAGCCCTCCCAGACCATTTGATCCAATAAATTTACGGCAGCTTTGCGGTCATCAGCGCCCCCTACAAACAACAGTCCGGGAAGCGGGGTTCCAACTGGCCAGCTATGCGCAAGCGCGGTCAAAATATCCAAAAAAACATCGGTTGGGGCCCTTTTTGGCTCGTGTGAGGCACCTGGCGCGAGAGCCAACCACGTACCAAAGCTCAAATCATTGACCCAAGTTGAATCAGCGGCCGTGATAGGAGCCGCCACTAAAGCGGGCCTAGCCAGGTCAAGGGCATCATCATTTGATTTTTTTAATAATGCCATGCCCTCGTGAACAGCAAAGAGCATCATACGATATTGGTAAATCCTGGCCGACCTCGAAATCTCCGGAAGTTTTTTAAAACGCCCACGTAAAAAACCCTCAAACACCAATCGAAACCTGAACCAACCGGATTTTCGGGCAGAGAACACAAGCTTGCCGCCTAACATTAACTTCCGCATCAGCATGCGGGTCCGAAAGCTCGTTTGTAAATCAACCACGATATCGCAAGCCATCAAATTCTCATAAATCGTCGCTGATCCAGACCCTGGGCTTTTACGTGACCACTCCGCCACGGTAATCTTGGGCCATGACTCCTGAATTAACTTAAGCGACGGCTGCCGCCCGACCCAAAAAACCTCAGCATCAGGTGCCACGCGACGCAGATAATCAAGACAAACGGTCGCCAGGACCGCGTCACCAATGCTTGACGTTCTGATTATTCCGACCTTCACCTGGGCAAAACCCCCCTCATTAAAATCACCTAATGGGGCGAATCTACTAAAATAACTCGAGTTCTGCGAGTATTGACCAAATTGATTTCGCCAGTTTTTAGAGCATGAAAGTTTGCACCCGCTCCCGCCCAGGCGTAAAATGAAGGAAGAGTAACATAATTATTCTTTGATTTTGAGAGGTTGCCTGATGGATCATGAATCGAGCCACCCGTCTTCCGGGGATAGAACCCGGTATCTGAATATAGTTTATTTTATCGAGTCAGCCCGAAGTCACACCATCCGGATTAATTTAGCCCATGCTCGCTGGGCTGCGGGCGCATCGATACTTGTCTTCACATGGGCTGTTGGCAGCATCTTTTGGATCACGGCGCTAAGATTTCAGATCACGGCGGCCCGAAACCGCCTAGAGACGTCTTTGACCGCTATCTTTGATTATCAGATAAAAAATGACAAGGTTTTCGATCTTGCCTACCCACCCGATGCGACCAACGGTTACTACTCTGAATCCGCGCAGCTCGCCTCTAATAATCCCCTAGTGGAGAAAACCTTAGCAAAAGGACCCGTTGAGGGAGCGGCGGTAAAAAAACCAGACCCGGCCCACGACAAACCATTGGTCAAATCTCAGACAAAGGCCTTGCTGAATGACACAGAGAAAAGCCTTGAAAAGCCAGCACCCCAGACAAGCGCTCAGCCATCGGTAGCCGCCGAGGCATCTCACGATACATTGGAACGTCTTATAGAAATCTCAAACGCGAAAATCTCAAAAACCGGCTCAAAATACTCTCTGGTATTTGATATAAATAACCTCAGCAAAAAAAAGGCGGAGGGATATATCTGGACGGTCGCCTCATTCGCGTCTGAGAACGGTCAGACGACCCTTAGCGCGGCGCCAGAGCAAACCAAAATTGACGGCACCACCGGAGACATCGTCTCAATTAAATCCGCTTACCGCTTCAGTATCCAAAGATTTAAAAATAAAGTTTTCGACTTTAAAACACCCGCCGGAAAAAACTGGAAGCTCAGCGCCCTTAAAATACACTTCTCAGATGTAGTGGGAACGGCAAAAGACGCTGTTGAGATTCCGGTTGATCAGGTGGCAACCCGCTCTACAGGCGGCCAGGCGGTACCCGCTGATGCTGGACTTAATTAGGCGAAAATCGGGATCAACTCCAATGAACAGACCAAATCCAATATACGTCCCGATTCTTATGGCAATTCTCGTGGCTGGATGCCAGCCGGGAAATGGCACGATAAAAATTGAGATCGCGGCGAAAACTGCAGAAAATACTCCTGTTTCCGGCGCAACCGTCACACTAGACGACGAGCAAATTGGCCAAACAAACGCTTTTGGCACATTTTCGTCAACGGTATCACTGCCGGCTTCAGGCCGACACAAAATCACTATCGCGAGAGAGGACTCCACTCATTATTACGCCCCACATTTCGAGACGTTTAAGCTCTCTCGTGGTGACGAATTAATCCTAAGTATCAAACCGGTTCTCTACGTTGTTCCAAAACCCCGATCGAGGCTCGCGGTCACGCCCCAAAGGTTCATTACAACGTCGTCAGAGGCCGCGACAAATACCACAAAATCAGTAGCCGCAAACGAAGAGGACAACTCTAAAAGCTTAAGCATTCCCCTCATCGCGCTGAGCGAGCGCGATCTGAACACAGCAAGTCAATCGCCAGAGGAAACCACGACACCAAATGAAACTCCTGCCATCTTTACGACTCACGTGTACGCCGGACGCGGCCCACTTTCCGACGCGACCGTCACATTTACTCAGGCAAACGGACTTGAGCTCGGCTGCCGAACCAATGACCGCGGGCGCTGCGTTATCACGGTTCAAGAAAAGCGAATATCAACCGGCAGTCTGCTCCTTCAGCATCCAGGGTTTAAGTCGGTTCTACGAGAACTAACACCTAAGAATAACGCAAATATTCGCTTTTCAATGGAACCAGGCCTGACAATAGACATTAAAAGCGTAGCCAATGGTCCCTGGAGCTCCTCCGCGCTGCCGGGTGCTGAGGTTCGTCTTAGGGGGGCTACTGTAGGAATCACAAACGCGCAGGGTCTGGCCGTCATAAGTCCTGAGAACATACTTCCCGTCACTTTGCGCGTTGAATCGCCATTGGGAGACGACGCCGTCGAGTTAAGCGTTTCAAATGCCACCGAAGCGAAGGTCCTCGCCAGATTCTCCAGCGATTCAAAAGACGGATGGAACCAGTGGCGGATGTTCCGGCTCCATGAAATAGGTGATGTCTCTGATAACATCCCAACCGCGAGTTATATGGCCCTCGAAACATCACTTTACCGCGATTCCCCGGCGGTAAAGGAAAATCTTGACGTTAGCCAGTTCAGCCGCCTTCCGACCGGCACGCTTGCCTTGCTTCCCGTGACAGAGCTCTCTGATAACCGCGTGAGCCTTAGCTTGTACGCCCTCGACTCCAGCGGAGTTCTAGCCGTTTCCAAGCCCGCCCTGGTTAAATCCCCGTTTCTCGCCGAAGCCTGGGCAAGTGCCGGTGATGAAGTTAAAGAATCACTGTTAAGCCAACTTCCCTGGCCCGGCGCTGTATCGTCGGCCAATAAGGGACTGATCTCAGTCGCGATGAACCCAAAGTACGTTCATATTAATGATGTCATTACGATTGATGCTGACAATGGAAAGCTTGCGGGCAAGGTGGTCTCCATTGCGGGCAAACATATCGCGGTGCGTCTTGCTGACATAGCTGGATCAAGCCGAGACAACCGAAAAATTATCGGCGCCCCCGCGAGAAAAATAATTCCCCTAGAGCCTAAACTGGCCCATCAAACCGCCTTGTTGTCGATGTTAAAACCGGTAATTTTTGACCGTCCGGAGATACGCCTCGCGAAAAAATACCTGGCGGAAAATAACCCCGATGCCGCCCTTAAAGCACTTTCAAACGCCGAAATAACAGGAACATCGAATATTCTGGTAGAGCAAATGATGGCCGCTATATCCCAGGGAAAAAGCGAGAGTGTCGCGGTTGTTCATGATCTCTATGACATATTACGCCTCACCACAGCCAGCGGATTGACATTCGCCACTCTCGTGACCGAGGCCAACCTGATCCGCGCGCAGACGGATGCCCTTCTCGTCATCGCGGGCAACTCTGACCTGATCAATCGCCTTGATGAACTTGTCCAGCGCGCCCTTGTAATAAAAACAGATCTCCAGTCCAAGTTTACATCTCGATTGTCTGACTCAAGCATCATTGCGACGCTTATCTACACTCGATTAGTGGCCTCCAGAAAAAAAGCTGAATGTGAGGGCGATGAGGTGACTCTGGCGACCCTTGGGTCACAGTGGGATGACTTTGAAAAGAGTCTGCCTGCGGGTAAACTGCAAAAGATTGAACACGACATCTGGTCGCGTACCATTTCTAGGGAGCGAGCCAGAGTATCGATGGTTCCGGTAAACGACAAGAAATCATTGTGAACACTGGAGAAAGCAATCATGGCATCAGAGTCAAACAACAGTAAACTCTCATCCGGTGACGAATCCAAGGGGAAGGGCAAAACCAATCAAGCGGTCGTTGACTATCTCCAGGCGCCGCGAAAGAAGAGGAAAAGTTACGTTGTTCTTGCCACGGGGCCGTCTGTAGATCAAGACACGGTCAATGCCATCCAGCGGTTTATGCGCTCACAATATGAAAAACTGTCTTTTGTGGTTGTTAAATCTTTG
This sequence comes from Oligoflexales bacterium, assembly GCA_947468665.1. Taxonomy (GTDB): domain Bacteria; phylum Bdellovibrionota_B; class Oligoflexia; order Oligoflexales; family RGVZ01; genus CAMDKS01. The sequence goes on from CANILH010000016.1 coordinate 37,929, forward strand.
GATGACCTTGTTAAGTATTCAACCAGAAATATCGTTCTTGCGATTGTGGACGACCGTCTATCGACCCGGTTTGAGACTCTAGACACGATCCGAAAGCTAAAAGAACAAAAAACCGATGGGCCTATGCCGACCTTATTCTTAACCCACGATTCACAGGAGCTGATCAACGAATATCAGAAAATCCTGAAAGTCTGGCATGAGGCGGACGAATATATTGTCGTAACCGAAGCTGCCAGACACGCGATTTTTACAAAGATAAAAGCCGGCCTCGACAACAACAACCAACGCCGGGGGCGTCGCTATAAAGTGGCTATCCCCATCCATTTCAAACTCCTTGATTCCGGGGAAAAAATATACAAGGGAAATATTCTCGACTTCAGTATTCACGGCGCTCTCCTGAGTGTTGAGGACGATGCTCATCATTTCGCGCTCAAAGACCAGATTTTGTGCCTCATCCCCATCAGCCAATATGTAAAAGGGGATACCGATGTACTTCGCATGTCGGCCAGGGTTCGCCGGGTTTTGATCTCCGGAGACAAGGCAGGAATCAGCTGGGAATACATCTCAGAGGCTAAAGTCACTACAATGACCAGTCTTCTTACCTCTATAGTAGACGTCTCACTGGCAAAATCCGCGGCGGGCACGCGGGCTAAAATAATAAGGGCCCAAGCGGACGCAAACCTGACAAGGTCTGCTCCAAAAATACCAGTATAAATACTGTAATTTCATCGTATTATAGATAAAGCTTAATTTTCTCCCTCGCTTGTCCGATAGATTCTACCAGAAGGTGGCCCGCTGTTTTACCGGGTTGCTTAATAGGAACTAGGGGGAAATTTTATGAGTCGCTCAACGCAATTTAAGATTCTCAATAAATCAGTGCTCGCTATGCTGACAGGCTCGGTTTTGTTCCTCGCAGCGTGTAACGCCAACGACAGAAGTAGTCTTCGCGTAGCCGGCGGAACAATTGACGGCAGTGGTGGCAATAGTAAATACCCAGCCACTGTATATGTGGAGCTTAAGGGCAAAGACTTCAACAACCAAGTGGCAACAATCCGCAACGTCGGATCCCTTGTTGATGTTGGTCTTGGTGACTCATATGCCCTGATCCTCTCACTTGCCGATGTGTTCCAGGCAAATAACGGTGTCGCTACTTTGCCGCTGATGAAAGAAGTAAACATAAAGCTCTACATGAGCAGCGGCCAAGACGAGATCGACCTCCCGGCTCTTAAAATGTCCGCAGGAGGGTTTCTTCAAGATCCGTCCAATAAGTCCTATTTCATGCTCACTGTCGGTGTAAAAGCAGAGAAAACCGGCCCCGTCGACGCGGCGTCAGAGCAAAAGGTAAATGACATTGCGCTGAAGGTTTTCATGGAAAGCCCTCTCATGACTGAAAAAGGCGTAAACCTTCGTGACGCCAACACAAGCTTTGTCATGATCGCGGTGCCAAAAAGCGCGCACCCAAGCCTTGCGTCACTCAGGGTTCCATCCATTATGACAGCTGAAGATCGTCCAGACGCGGCAGGCCTGAAAGGTGTCGTCGTTGGGTTCGGTGAGAACACCGTTGGCGGCTCTAAGAAGAACGAATTCGCCCTCTCGGCCGCGTTGCCAAGTGTCATGAAGCGTAACTATGCTGATATTGAGGCACTTAATAAATCATCTGGGGATTATACTCCGCTGCGCCAGGTGATCGGCTCAGCGTCAGCGGTCGCTCAGCAAGTCTGGGAGTTCACTGGCTCTGGTCTCTGTGGATCCAAAGACGGATCTAACTATGACACTGGTGCCGCAGTCTATATCGACGGAAAATTCGCTGGCTTCGGCGTTCGCTCTACAGCAAAAAGTGCTGGCTTCAAAGGCAAGCTTGACTGCGCGGCCACTGATCGCAGCGACATGGTGACAATGGTGGTAAGCCCATCAAAAGACCAGATCGCTCAATTCGTCAGCAGAGCTAAGAAGTAACAAATCAAATAGGAAAGAGAGGATATATTTATGAAAAGTAGCCAAACTAAAATCTTAGGTCTCGTCCTTATCGCCTCCTTCAGTTTTTCGGGCTGCGGCATGTTAGGCAGTATTTTACCGATGCTTGGCGGCCTTTTAGGCGGCGCAGGCCTCACCGATGGCCCGGAAAACTCACTTTTTATGACAAGTAACGACATGGGAGCTTCAAAGATCCCGTTTCAGGTACACACAAGTAATGGCCGCCTTGAGAATCCAGACGGCGGCAAACTATACGGACACTATTGATTGTTCTCTGAATAAGCTGACCAAACTGGGCTCACGAGGTCTTTATGAAATTCCTTAAAGCTAAATTTCTCATTGGATCCATCCTGCTTGCGGCCTTGAACTCTTCAAGCTGCAGCGCTCTGGGTGGACTCATGGGCGGAGGCGGCGGAGCAAGCCCCGCGCTTCCGGACGCGTCAGGAATCATAAACGGCTTGATACCCACGCCATCCCTTACGGGTAATTCTGAATCAAACATCCCGTTTCAAATTCGCACCAGTAACCAGCGACTGGATGCTCCGGACGGCGCTAAGTTATACGGTCAGTACTAGGATTCTTTTACCGCGATAACGCGGGCCCTCTTCCCCGCCTCAATCAGAGACCGGGGAAGATTTTTTTTGACCACTTCACTTAATACTTTCAGGGCCGGCGTCTTGAGTTGGGTCCTGCGATACATAAGCCCAACGTCCCGGGCGGGCACTGGATTCTCAAATTCCAGGATTTTAACGTCCTCATCAAAATCAGACTCCAGACCGGTCGCGAGATGAGGAACAAGCGTGTAGCCAAGACCCTGGGAGACAAGCCTCTTTAATGTCTCAACCGAGCCGCTCTCAAAGCGGACGTTACTTAGGGCAGGTTTACGGCCCTTTAGTTTGCATGCCTGAAGAATCTGCCCTCTAAGACAATGGCCTTCCTCTAAAAGCCATAAACCGTCGCCATCGATATCTCCTGGGGCGATTTTTTTTCTTTTGGCGAGCTTATGATCTTTATGGACGTAGAGATAAAACGGCTCAGTATAAAGTACTTCTGTGGTGTAGCTGACGCCGTCTACGGGAATAGCTAAAATGCCGACGTCTATCATCTCTCGCTCAAGAGCCTGAATAATTTCAGCTGTGGTAAGCTCTTTGACTTCAATTTTAAGCTTGGGATAACCCGTGGAAAGAGTCTCCATAAAAAGTGGCACAAGATATGCCGCCACCGTGGGAATGACACCAATCACAAAATCTCCGGAGACGTCTGTCGAAGCACCGGCGGCGATAGCCTGGATTTTTTTAAATTCCGCGATCACCTGTCTTGCCTGCGCTAAAATCGCCTGCCCCCGACTTGTCGGCACGATCGGCTGCGCGGAACGATCAAATAAAATAACCCCAAGCTCGTCTTCAAGCTTTGAGAGCTGGGCCGACAATGTCGGCTGCGTGACAAAACAAGCCTTGGCCGCCCGCGCGAAATGGCGATGCGTATCGACTGCGATGGCATACTCAAGCTGTGTAATTGACGACATATATTAATAATTTCTGGTGGTTATAGATTGATAGATTTATTCTATCAAGACTTAATTTTAATCAATTTCAGTTATCAAGTCAAATGGGCGACAAGTATTACATGAAGGAAAGGGAGCTGGCCATGGTGGCAAGGTCCCAGTTCCTGAAGAACGTAAACACTCTTGAAAGGAGTCTATTATGTTAGGTGTAGGCAAAAAATTTCCAAGCTTTAACCTTAAAGCAGTGGTCTCAAATGACCCCAAAACCGGAATCATCCAATACTCAAGTGATGAGCTCAAGGGGAAATGGGCTGTGGTGTTCTTTTATCCAAAAGACTTCACCTTCGTCTGCCCAACCGAGATCAAGGCATTCGGTGACCTGAATAAGGACTTTAATGACCGCGAGACCCAGGTTCTGACCGCAAGTACAGATAACGAGTTTGTGCACCTCGCTTGGCGAAGCCAAAAAGAAGAACTTAAGAATCTTCCGTTCCCTATGCTCTCTGACCTGAAACGTGAGCTTTCCACAACTCTTGGTATTCTTGACGAGGCGGAAGGGGTCGCTCAAAGAGCAACTTTTGTCGTCGATCCAGAAGGCATCATCCGTCACGTCTCAGTCAATGATCTGAGCGTGGGTCGAAACCCAAAAGAAATTCTTAGGGTCCTTGATGCCCTCCAAACCGATGAGCTTTGTCCTTGTAACTGGCAGCCAGGCGAAAAAACCCTTGGCTAAGACCATCAAACAGAAAGGATACCAGCCATGACAATCACAGCGTTTAAAGACAGTCTTGGGGACTTTGCCCGCGACACGAAGGTAAACCTCGGGACTGTTTTAACTGAAGAAGGTGCCCCGGGGCTAACTCTCAGGCAAATTCAAGGCACTGCCCTGGCATCAGTCTATGCGACAGGATCCATGGCACTAAGAGAGGCTCTTGAAGCGGAATTCGCGGGAAGTCTTCCGGCTGAGGACTTTCTGGCGGCAAAATCCGCGGCTTCAATCATGGCAATGAATAACATCTATTACCGGTTCACCCATTTGGTAGAAGATGAGGAGGTCTCCAAGCTTCCAGCAAGACTTCGCATGCAGGTCATCGGAAAGCCCGGGATCGATAAAGCCACCTTTGAGCTTTTTTGTATGGCGATCTCCGCCATCAACGGCTGCGGCATGTGCATGAAGTCACACGCCCACGAGCTTAGAAAGGCCGGGGTCTCCTCAGAAGGCATCCAGTCTGGTGCAAGAATCGCAGCGGTTATCCATGCCGCGGCGGTATCGCAGACGATTTAAAGCCTCATTGGCTTAAATAAGTGCGGCCTTAGGCCTGGGGAGCTTGTGAACCCCAGGCTTTTGCATTATATTAAGACGTTTTCCTCGAGGGGGCCGTCATGGTTTCGACATGCACGGTCGTCGAGTCAAAGCGCATGTCCGGGGTGGGGCCGTCACCCGGTTATTAAAGGCGGACCAACGCTTATTCGGCAACGAATTCGCACTCGCAGCTTAATGTAGCTGCCGTCGAACTCAAAGCGGCTACGGCTTTGGGGGATGGCGTAATCAATGTGGCTTGGTGTCTGGGACTTCCGTCTGGAGTCCACGGCATGACGACAATCAGGCTGCGGCATCTTGAGCCTGTCTGTGGGCGCTTGAAGCAAGAGGATAAATTACAAGACTAAACATGTAGTGCTTTTTCCGACGCGTGTATGGACGCGGGTTCGATTCCCGCCGGCTCCACTTGGTTGTTTTTGGTTTGTGCATCGTTGGACTTTGGCCGGACTTCGGTCGTGTACCAAAAGTACACTCCCCCACCCCGGCCTTTGTCCGCCTTGCCCAAACACAAAAAAACCGGCGTGGAGCGCAGCCGCGACGGTTCTGCTCCGCTGTCAGTTAATTAATTCCCGTGACCATTCGGCGAGCCTCATGAAACCAAAGAAGGTGACCGCGCTTACTTCACCCCTGAGCGGGCACGACACCAGTATGTCAATAAATTACAGCGGCACACTAAAATGAAAATTACTGAGCAATTTAAGACACAGTATTTAGACTATTTGAGACGTTATCTTCCGCAGGAAATTACACAGAATACCGATTTTTTAAACGCGGTATTTACTGGCCTTGACGAATTAACAGAACTCAGCGCCCCTGAAGTATGTGCTGCCCGTAAAAATGGACTAGCGATTTCATGTGAATCAACTGATTTAGCGGAAAGAATGTTGAAACTCGCGAACGGAAATGAATTTATCGCGGGAGCACGTTTTAAAAATCTAGACATTAACTTTCCATTTATCGAAATCACTCCGGCGACAGAGATGTCCCCAGAAATTTTATGTGAAATCAGTAGGATCGTTCAGGATCAATTTAAGAATCTTCGACCAAAGGGTCTGAAGTTTAAAAGTAAGCCAACCGCGCATTCCAACTTTGAGCAGTGGTCACACACTGTTTTCGGGAGGATTGAAAAAAAAGAAATATCGCAAATCCCCACAGGATTGGACCTCTCCTTCACGCAGAATCTTGATTGGCATCAGCGGTATGCAACAGAATATTACGAAAGAATCGCCGAAAAACAGGAGCTGAATGGATTTGTTCGCGTTGGGCAACTGGATGAATTTCAAGAATCGGCAAAAGACCAAGCATTACTTGTCGCGAGTGACGCCGATGGATTTTGTGGTGTTATCGCTGGAACTAATAATCCGCTCTACGGGTTATCGGCTATTTACATGATTGAGAGTTACCTCTCAAAGAGGTGGGTTGGAAAAAAACTCGCTCCAATTGCTCACGATTTCTTTCTAAATGAACTGGCAAAGAAATATGATTATGTCTGGGGCACAATCTACGCCAAAAACCTTTCGTCACTGAAGACAGCTCTCCGAGTCGGCAGAAGAATTATCGAGACGGAATACTTCGTTCGATTCGATGATTGAAGGCCTTGGCACCCGCACACTCCCTCACGCCGGCCTTTGTCCGCGCGGCCCAAACACAAGAATAACCAGCGTCGAACTTACCTTTTCCCGGCCGAATTTGATCTGGTAGGCCATGACTATTCCAGGCCTAAGAACGTTACTTAAGTCCAAATTAAGTAACGAATATTGATATTTTCGTTACTTATGGTAAAATTAAGGGACGGTAGCTAGATTATTCGTTACTTATGGTAGGGTCAGGTAACGCCATGACAAAGCCCAAGAACCCAAGACAAACCACACCGGAAGCCAACCGGGCAGGCCGCTTCGTGACCCACATCAAGGGGTACAAGGCCTTCCAGCCCGCGCCTCTTCCTCCAGAGCCACCTCTAACTCAAGACGAGGAATTGATTTACCTTCTTGGTCAAGCGACACACGCGATTGGTAAGCTCAGCGGCCTCTCAGCCGTCATCCCAGATCCAGACTTGTTCGTGTACCTTTACGTGCGGAAAGAAGCTCTACTTAGCTCCCAGATCGAGGGCACGCAGTGCTCTCTTGAAGACATTCTGAATCCAGATGCCGAACCGATATCAGACACGGCGAAGCCACAGGATATTGAAGAAGTTTCAAACTACGTCAAGGCCATGAATCAGGGACTTACTCGCCTTGCAAGACTCCCAGTTAGCACAAGACTGATCAAGGAGATCCACTCTACTCTCATGCTTGGTGTGCGGGGATCAGCAAAAACTCCAGGCGAGTTCCGGAGGTCGCAGAATTGGATCGGAAGGCCTGGCGCAAATCTGATGACAGCTGAATTCGTGCCGCCACCTCCTGACGACGTGGATCGCCTGATGTCAGACCTTGAGACGTTCGTTCATCAAGTCGATAGGATTCCTCCACTGGTCAAAGTCGCCCTGATCCATGCTCAGTTTGAGACCATCCATCCATTCCTCGACGGCAACGGCAGGCTCGGGCGTCTTTTGATCACATTCTTGCTGGTCCACTGGCAGGTGCTCGACAAACCCTTGCTCTACATCAGCTACTACTTCAAAGCTCACCGGACTGAATACTATGCAAGACTCACGGATATCAGATTGCGCGGCGATTGGGAGGGATGGATCAAATTCTTCCTGCGGGCAGTGTACGAGTCCGCCGAGATGGGAACTCAAAGCGCTACGGAAATTCACAAGCTTATGACCGCAGATCGCAGCCGATTTCATACTGAGGACGTATCGCCGACTACGCTACAGGTCTACGATCAGTTCTGTCGAGAACCTATCCTCACTAATCCGACACTGGTCGCGAGACTCGAGTCATCGAAGCCCACGGTCCAGAGGGCACTTGAACATCTGCAAAAGCTTGGGATCATAAAGGAGATCAGTGGCAAACAACGCCGACGTCGTTATGCCTATCAAGCATACCTCGACATACTGACAAGAGATACGACGACTCGGATTGGATAGACGACCCACTCACTCCCACCTAGGAGACAACTCATGATCATTAACAAAGTCCATAAAGCCGCCTGCCATTGCCGTGCAGTAGAATTTGAGCTCGACCTGCCAAATGGTTTAGCTAGCCCACGCAGGTGTGACTGCTCTTTTTGCCGGATGCGCGGAGCGATTGTAGCCTCTGTAAACCTTGATGGAATCAGAATCCTCAAGGGTCAAGACAAACTAAGACTCTATCAATTCAACACGATGACAGCGAAGCACTACTTTTGCTCGGTGTGCGGGATTTACACTCATCACCAACGCCGATCAAACCCCAAAGAATATGGATTTAACGTCGCCTGCCTTGAGGGCGTAAATCCGTTCGAGCTTAAGGACGTTCCCGTAATGGATGGCATTAATCATCCGGCGGACAGAAAGTAATCCGGCGTGATTATTAAATCTCTTGGCAGGCAAACCGACCTGATCTTCTCAAGATTCTCGGGATCAGTGATTGATCGGGGCTCATACACTCTAATTCAAACGCCCTCTAACCCAGATTTTTACTGGGGCAATTACATCGTCTTTGATCACGCCCCAAAAAAAGGCTCCTTACGTGATTGGAAGGAAATTTTTAACCAGGAGTTTTCTTATTACTTCGCTCCACACCACTATGTCTTCACCTGGGATACCGGAAGCGAAAATAAAGGTAACGTCGAGGAGTTTTTGAGGGAAGGCTTTGACATGGATTCGGCGATTGTTCTCACAGCGAAGAAACTTCACCCTCCGCCTCATTTAAACCAGAACATCGAGATCCGCCCGCTTACGGCTGATCAAGACTGGGCTCAGGCAGCGAACCTACAAACAATTTGCGCTGACCCGAGATTTCTTAACGCCGACTACGCTGAATTTAAAACACGGCAGATGACCGACTACCGCAAAATGGCTAAAGCCGGGATGGGAGCCCGTTTCGGGGCCTTTATGGACGACCAGATGGTGGCTGACTTAGGGGTTTTTCATGATGGAAAAATCGGGCGATATCAGAATGTCGTCACGCACCCGGATTTTAGGCGTAAAGGCATTTGCGGGACTCTCGTATACCGGGCTGGCATGGTAGCGTTGAAGGAATTTGGCGCGGAGTGTCTTGTCATGGAAGCTGATGCTGATTATCATGCCGCTAGAGTTTATGAATCTGTTGGGTTCAAAAGACACGAGATAAACTACGCTTTAAGCTGGTGGAAGCAGAAAAATACCAATGGCTGAAAACTCAAAAGACCCTATTATCCGCATAGGCCGACCGGGAGATGAAGCCGGAATTCACGAGGCCCACATGCGCTCCATTCGTGAGATCTGCGTCAAAGACCACGGCGAAGAGGAAATTAAGGGTTGGGGCTTTCGTACTCTTGGCACCCGCTGGCAAGAGCCGCTCAAAACCGGCCACGTCTGGGTGATTGAACTGGAGAATATCATTCAGGGCTACGGCTACATCCGGATCTTTGAAGAAGATGGCATCGCAAAGGCACATCTCCACGGGCTATATATTACGCCCGAAGTCTTGCGCAAAGGGCTTGGGCTCAAATTAGCGAAACTTATGATCGCAAAGGCGAAGGAGTCTGGCGCAAAGTCCATTTCGCTGGAGTCGTCACTGACTGCCCATGAATTTTATAAAAAACTTGGGTTCTTAGACACTGGTCCCCTTCAGCATTCTGTAATCGCTGAATACCCGGTAAGTAATTACCCTATGATCATGGCTATTTATTGAATTAGGTTTTTTGCACCAATTTTTAGTGACGCAAAGCCTTTATTTAAACTCTATTGAACTTCTTCAAAACCTATTATTTCGACTCGACGCCGTCTTTAGGAGATGATTTTTTTAATTTCCGAC